>CADCEW010000067.1 GCA_902800585.1 uncultured Prevotellaceae bacterium | reverse complement strand
CAAGGGAGCGTTCAGAAGTACTTCCACATCCTCGCCTTTGATAAAGCCCATCTCAATAATGCGCTTACGAAAACCACCATGTCCTTGTACTTTTACAATAACACCATGCTCACCCGTTTTCAGTTCTGATAACTTCATCGTCTTTACGTTATTTGCTACAAAAGTACGAAATCTTTATCAAATAACATCTGTCACCTGCTAAAATACCTACAAATGGGGATGTTACAAGCCAAAGAAGTTACGCAATCCTCCGTCAACACCGCTGAATCCCATAAAAGCAAGGCTCAGCAGACCAGCAGAGACTAATACAATGGCCATGCCACGCATCCCTTTCGGAATGTCGCATAACTCCAACTGCTCACGCATACCGGCAAAGACTGTCAAGGCAACGCCAAAACCAATGGCTGTCGAGAAGGCATAGACCACACTCTCCAACAGGTTATAGTCCTTTTGAATGACAAGGATGGCGACACCCAATACAGCACAATTGGTAGTAATCAATGGCAGGAAGATGCCCAGTGCCTGATAGAGTGCTGGCGACACTTTCTTCAGAATGATCTCTACCATCTGCACCAAGGAGGCAATGACTAGAATAAAAGCAATCGTCTGCAGGTATTGAAGTCCAAAAGATTCAAGCACATATTTCTGTACCAACCAGGTAACGATGGTAGCAAGCGTCAGTACAAACGCAACGGCTGCCGACATACCCAGCGAGGTATCTATCTTCTTCGATACACCCAGGAACGGACATATTCCTAAGAATTGAGACAACACGATGTTGTTCACGAAAATGGCGGAAATGAATATTAAGAGGTATTCCATAATTTTTCGGTATTTCGTTATAACGATATTACGGTACTACGAGTTGCGAAGCTTATTCACAATCGCTATCAAGAAGCCGAGGGTGATGAAAGCACCTGGAGGCATCACAAAGAGCAGGATGTTGTAAGTCTCTGGCAACAGGGTGAAACCGAAGATACTACCACTGCCGAGTATCTCACGACAGATGCCAAGCAGTGTCAAACCCAACGTAAAACCAAGACCGATACCAATGCCATCAAAGAGAGAAGCTACAGGAGAATTCTTGGCGGCAAAAGCCTCAGCACGCCCCAGAATAATACAATTCACTACTATCAATGGAATAAACAACCCAAGGGCTGCATCAATATCAGGCAGAAACGCCTTGATGACCATCTGAAGAATCGTCACAAAAGCGGCTATCACCACGATGAATACAGGGATACGTACCTTATCGGGAGTAACAGACTTCAGACAAGAAATCACAAAATTGGTGCAGATCAGTACTGCCATCGTGGCAAGTCCCATCGACATACCGTTCATCGCCGAAGTGGTAGTGGCAAGCGTGGGACACATTCCCAGCATCAAGACGAACGTGGGGTTCTCCTTGATAATGCCATTCTTGATTATATTAACGTAGTTCATGATGCGTTATTTCGTTATTACGTTATTCATTATCTTTTCTCACTCTTAGTCGCACCCGTCTCTGCATCGGCAGGAGTTATCTTATAGGCTTTATAGGCATTATTAATCGCCAAAAGGAAAGCACGACTGGTAATCGTTGATGCTGTAATGGCATCAACTTGTCCTCCGTCCTTTGAAACAGTCAGAGGTTCTTTAGGATTCTTGCCGATAATATCACCCTTTCCTCCTTTCTGGAACCATTTGTCTGCCTTGGAACCCAGTCCTGGGGTTTCTGCATGTTCAAGGAGCGTATATCCCAATATGATTCCTTCTGGATTAAAACCTACGAGGACCTTTAGGTCGCCACCAAAACCACTTGTAGTTGACTCGACGGCAACACCGAGTTCATAGCCCTTAGCATCAGCAGTCTGATAGATGACATAGGTAAGTTCCTTGCCTTTTTCATCGTTCTGCTTGACGGTGTCGGTTTTAGTAACAACCAAGTCATCACAGACGAGGACCTTCTTTATACCGTCAGCAAGGGCTTTTTCCTTCTGTTCATTGATTGGACCCTCCGTCAAATAATTGACGTAAGCGAGGATTCCTCCCATGATGACTGCCACTCCCGTGAGTACCAGTACCATATTCAATAATGATGATTCTAACTTCTTCATTCGGCAACCTCCCCAAAACGTTGTGGTTTTACATAATTATTAATCAGCGGTGTGAACGCATTCATAATCAGAATAGCGAATGACATACCCTCAGGATAAGCACCCCAGTTACGAATCACGACGGTAAGGAAACCAATAGCAACACCATAGATGATTTGTCCCTTGGGCGTCATCGGTGAAGTGACATAATCAGTAGCCATAAAAATAGCACCTAACATCAGACCTCCAGAGAGAAGTACACTGATAGGATCGGCATAAACTGGACTAGAAAGATACAAAAGACCAGAGAAAACAAACACGGTGGCAAGAATCGACACAGGGATATGCCATGTGATAATCTTCTTCCATAGCATATATGCAAAGCCCAATAACAGAGCCACCGCACATATCTCACCAATTGAACCTGCACCATCAGGATGAATACCAATTAATAAATCCAATAACGAAGGTAATTTCTCAAGTAAAGAAATGTCTCCATTCTTAACGGCATCCTTCATGAGAGCTAGAGGAGTGGCACCTGTCTCTGCATCAAGATAACTGGTCAACTGACCGACCTTAGGCCATGTAGTCATCTGGGCAGGGAATGCTACCAATAGAGCGGCACGACCTACCAATGCAGGATTAAACAGATTATTACCCAAACCTCCGAAAGTCATCTTACCAACACCAATGGCAAACAAGGCACCAATGATGATAATCCAAATGGGAAGGTTTGACGGAAGGTTGAAACCAAGCAGCAGACCTGTCAGCACAGCTGATCCGTCGCAGATGGTATTGCGTTTGTTACCCAACAAAAACTTATTGATAACCCACTCGAAGAACACACACGCCGCCACACTTGTTCCACAGACAATGGCGGAGCCGATACCAAAGAACCAGAATGACACGAGCAGCGCAGGCAACAAGGCGATGATGACGCCGTACATGTTATGCTCCACCGTATCGGTTCCATGTGCATGGGGCGATAATGATACTATTAATTTTCCCATTATATATTTACTTTTTTACCTTTTTACTTTTTTGGTGCTGCTGCGGCACGGCTGCGGATGATTCCCATGACTGTACTCTTACCTTGACGGATATTATCCAGTAGCGGACGATGAGCAGGACAAGTGAACTGACAGGAGCCACATTCAATACAACTGACTACATCCTCCTGTTCACTACGCTCCCAATTTTGTACAACTGCCAGTTTTGCAAGCAGGTAAGGCTCCAAGCCCATCGGACATGCACTGACACACTTGGCACAACGGATACAGGATTGGGGTTCCTTGCGGATAGCCTCCTCATCAGAGATAATCGTCACTGAGTTAGTTCCCTTACAAATAGGTACTTCGACAGAAGTCAATGCCTTACCCATCATCGGTCCACCAGCCAACAGTTTATTATCACCCTCAGGCATACCACCACATACGTCAATCAAATCCTTCATCGGAGTTCCCATACGAACGAGGAAGTTACTAGGATGCTGCAATTTCTTACCTGTCACTGTAGTATAACGCTCAAAGAGAGGTTTGCGCTTCATCACTGCCTCATAGACAGCGAAGGCAGTTCCCACATTTTGCACTATCGCACCGACATTGACGGGAATAGCAGGAGGTGCAGGAACCTGACGATGAATAACAGCATCTACTAATTGTTTCTCACCACCTTGCGGATAACGCTGTTTCAAAGGTATGACTTCAACGTTATACATGGAAGATTGATCCTTGAATATGGCTGCGCATTTCTTTGTAAGCAGTTCAATAGCAGCTGGCTTATTCGTCTCAATACCTATATAGCCTTTGGTGACTTTCGCTGCTATCATCAGCAATTCTAGACCGACCAGTATCTCATCGGCATGTTCAATCATCAATCTGTAATCAGCAGTGATATACGGTTCGCACTCTACAGCATTGATGATAACACATTCGGCCTTTGCTGTCGGAGGAGGCGTCAATTTAATAAAGGTGGGAAAGCAAGCACCACCCATACCAACGACACCTGCTGTCTTGATACGCTCTACAATCTCTTCAGGAGTTAGTTCAGGGTGCGCTGCTACTGTTTCCAATTTATCGGAACGGTCAATCGTCTCTTCCCACTCGTCGCCTTCCACATTAATAATAATAGCAGGTTTCCGATAACCTGTAGCATCTATGGCAGTATCTATCTTGAAGACGGTTCCGCTGACTGATGAATAAATCGGCGCGGACACAAAACCACCAGCCTCTGCAATCATCGTTCCAACTTTTACTTTATCGCCTTTTGCTACGACAGGCTTGGAAGGAGCACCGATATGTTGACTCAAAGGGAAGATGGCCTGTTTGGGTAATGCAGCCATCTGTGTAGCAATCTCGTGAGACAGTTTATTCTCTTCGGGGTGAATACCACCTATACTGAATGTTCTTGCGTTCATGCTTGTTTCTCCTCTACTTTAGGTTTTGGTGCCGGGAAATTCACAGTATGGATAGCCTTTGTAGGACAAACGGCAACACATTTCCGACAGAGACGACACTTGTTGAAATCGATGTATGAGACATTATTCTGAATAGTTATAGCACTAAAAGGACACTCTTTCTCACACTTACCACATCCGATACATGCAGCCTTACAAGCCTTCATGGCAACAGGTCCCTTGTCTTTGTTCACACACGAGACATATACTCTCCTACTCTTCGGACCTTTCTTACGAAGTTCAATGATGTTACGAGGACATGTCTTTACACAAGCACCACAAGCCACACATTTCTCGTCATCAACCTCAGGAAGTCCTGTTTCTGTATTGATGTGAATAGCATCAAACTGACAGGCTGCAACACAGTCACCACAACCTAAACAACCATAGCCACATGCCGTTTCACCAGCACCACAAGCATTCATGGCAGCACAGGTACGCAAGCCGCTATACTCCACTATCTTCGGACGGAAATCACAGATGCCGTTACAACGTACTACGGCAACCATCGGTTCACCATTGACAATGGCCATACCTAACAAATCGGCAACCTTACCCATTACCTCCTGTCCACCGACAGGACAGGCAAGACCTTCGATACTTCCTACATCGGCTCCTTTAACAAGAGCATCGGCAAGACCGCCACAGCCTGCAAAACCACAACCACCGCAATTAGCACCAGGCAACTTTTCCGTCACCTGCGCAATACGAGGATCTTCATACACTGCGAATTTCTTGGAACAGATATACAGTACGATGGCGGCAACTAATCCTATACCACCTAATACTGCAACTGCTACTAATATTATATTCACCATATATTACTTGTAATTATTCAATGAAAAATGTTATCTGACGACGCATCTGATGGCGCAGAAGATACAAGAGGACATAATAAGGAACCAGAGAGAGTAAGGCTCCTATTGCCGCCCAACCTTCATGACCAGTCAGTATTACAATCAGAATAAGTACCAATATCATCACCAGCAAAGGAACAGCAAAAGCCCATAAAAGTGCCTTGACGGCGTCCTTTCTTTTGGCTGCTACAATCACCGTTTGTCCTATCTTCATGTTCTCTGTCGAATCAACATACACGTCCACGAGTTTCTCTTTCGACTCTGCCGCATTGCAATAATCTGCAACCTTACAAGCCACACATGCAGAACTTTGAAGAATGCGGACATGAACACATCCTTCTTCTATGTTGTCTACAATACCTTCATGACGAATAATGTCACTCATAAATGCTCATCATGTCCTTAAGGACATGCAAAGATACTACAAAAAAGCGAAATTGAGGCTTTTTTGTTCGGAAAAACTTAAATATATTTGGTAATTTCCTCACTTATTCGTACTTTTGTATCGTCACAAGTACAAAACAAGTCATGAAAGAAACCGAACAGACATTACAACAGATTGAACGTGCCATCAGAAAGATTGCAGACAAGTTTCCTCAAAATGTGGAGACAGATATCCTTACGGATATTCATATCAGAGTATCTCAGGATACAGGCGAACTCATGGCTTTAGATGATGACGACAACGAAATTACACGTTGTGTTATCGAACAATGGATTGAGAATAAAGATGACCGTTTCTATGAAGAAGCGGAGGCTACCATCCGTTCGGTACTAAATAAGCAGAAAGAGACCATCGAACAGATGGCTATCATGAAACCTTTCTCTTTTGTATTGGAAGACGATGACCGCGAACACATTGCGGAATTATACTTAGTAGATGACGAAACTGTCATTATCGATAAAGAACTAATGGCAGGTCTTGACAAAGACCTGGATCAGTTCATGGAAGAATTACTAAAGGACTAATCCTTTTAATATCCTTCGCGGAACATACGATCAGCACCTGAAGCATCCGGATGAGCACCGGCCTCACCTGGAATATCAGGTATCTCCAACAAAGGCTCATCTTGCCAATCATCTTCCGTCGCTTCTTTGATGTCATTTTTCTGTGCTGTATCTACAGGGATACGTACTTGTTCCATCTGCTCGCTATGATTGACACGAGGACGAAAACGGTTACATGCTACAAATGACAACAGCATCATAGCCATGATTACATAAACACTTTTCTTCATCGTCATTCTATATTTATTCATTATATTATCTCACTCTCAGAACGTCCCCGACCTTAATCTGATAATCCGGAGTAAGGTCATTCATCTTATATAAGTACTTCAGGCGAATACCATATTTCTGCGCAATGGTGTACATCGACTCACCGGCTTTAACAACATGCGGACGGTTCTTATATTCCTTAGGTGCACGACGACGTTTCTTCTGCAACCAAACAAAATCACCTTCCTCCAATACGGCATCACGATCATTCTCATTATACTTCGCCAGTTTCTTGTAGGACACCTCCACATCTTCACCGATAGATCGGAACGTATCACCAGCCTTCGCAATCACATAGTAGTTATCATTAAAGGCATATACCCGATGTGCCAGCATGTGACTGGCATGCGTCTCTTGCTCCTTGAACTTATCGTATTTCTTTGCTCCGTCGTATTCATAGAGTTTATACAACTGGATGATATCTATCAACTGAATGGCATAACGGGGATTCGTCGCATAGCCACATTTCTTCAAACCATACGCCCATCCCTTATAGTCTGTCTGTTTCAAGGCAAAGAGTGAACTGTATCTAGAACTTGTCGACAGGAACTTGGAATGATCCTCATAACTGTCATAGGCATTCTTGTAGGCACGGAAACACTCATTATTCATATCGTCGTCATGATAGATAGTCTTGCCTGTCCATCCATGACACTTAATACCGAAATGATTGTTACCCCTTACCGCCAACTCACTTTTTCCAGCACCAGACTCCAAAACACCCTGTGCTAAAGTAATACTGGCAGGAATATGATAGCGGAGCATCTGTTCGATGGCAAGATCCTTATATTGATCGAAATACTTCTGATAGGTTTGTGACCATTTCATCTGTGCCTTCATAGGAAGACACATTGTCATTATCAGTCCGATTAGAATACTTCTCCTCATGAACAAATTCTGTTTTCTGATTGCAAAAATAAAGAAAAAATGTTATATTTGCAACAAAAATCATAATAATATGGAAGAACTGGTATTGAAATCCACCATTCATGTGGCACAAATGGAGGAATTAAATGATACAGAATGTGCATTAATCCAAAAAGCGATAGCGGCAACAGATGGTTCCTATGCCCCCTATTCCCACTTTCACGTAGGTGCTGCCGTCCTCTTAAAGAACGGAGAAATGGTGATGGGTTGTAATCAAGAGAATGCCGCTTTCCCTGCTGGTATTTGTGCAGAACGCACTGCCCTTTTCTCCGCAGGAGCCCAATATCCTGATGTTCCTGTTTTGATGCTTGCCATTGCAGCAAGAAACGCAGAGGGAGTACTACAAGAGGAACCTATTAGTCCTTGTGGCGTGTGTCGTCAGGTCATTATAGAAACAGAGACACGTTTCCATCAGTCTATCCGTATTTTACTTTACGGAACAAAGCATATCTATCTGATAGATAGCATTAAAGAACTAATGCCGTTGAGTTTTATAGATTTCTAAGATCACCTATTTTCTTCTCATAGGCAGGAGATATTTCCTTGATGGAAAAGTTATAATAGAGGTTATCTGTGTCAAAGGTAACAAAATGCTTCTCTCCTTGTATTTCATCATTCGGAGTTTCCCAGATAACATCCTCAAAACCTTCCGGTGATGTAGGCTGGAAAGTACGAAGGATACAATTGTTAAAGAAATAGCCTTCGCCCTCTCCCATAATCACATCTTCCTCATAACCCGTTACCAAGGTATTATCACAAGTAATCCTACTCTCTGCATCAAAGCGTAGAGCCATTCCTCTGTCTGCCGAGAACGGATAGAACTGGGCAAGCGTAGTATGGTTGACAGAGACAGTAGAGCCAGCAACATTCAGACAATCGCCCAACGTATTCGTGATACGACAACTGTCAATAGAGGCAGATGACTCATTTAGAAACAAGCCAGTCCCCTTACAATTCTGAATCGTACAACGAAGAAGCGTGACAGATGACTGATTATCACATATTACTGCCGTGCATGTGTTCTTGATTAAACAATCCTTGAAAATATTGTCTTTCGATGATTTCATGGTAATTCCTCGCCACTGTCCACTGACACGATCGTAGGGAAGATACGAGAACATTTTGTCCAATCGGTCACCACGGAACATACAATTGTCAGCTTTAAGTGTTCCTTCCACATCTATTCCTGCATTATCATGGAAATAGAGTTGGGCATGAGACAGTGTAAGCGTCGCTCCTTTTGCCACGACGATACCTTTTCTAATAACGATTGGTTGTTCTTCATTGATCAAGGTATCCTTGTTAACAATCAACTCCTCTACAAAAAGAGCTTTCCAACTGTAGGCACTCAGCAGCATGGATTGTTCTACCCCACTCTCTAAAGCAAATATCAACTGGTCTTCTACACGTTGTGGTTCCAACTGGGTGGCAGTTGGTGCCGTTAGTTCAACAAACACACGGATAGAGTCTTCTTTGCGTATCTCGAAATCATAAGCGACAGAATCAACATAGTCTCCGTCTACATTCACACGATAGCCCGATAACGACGGGTTATTGAGACGAACTTCCTTGATACGTACACCTGAATTGGATTTGTTATATACCCAAAAATCATACGTGCGACTGGGTACATTATTAAAAATTGTATCCATTGCCACACTATCGACAGAGAACGCCAGACGTACCGTCGGGTCTGACGAAAACTCCTCCTTGTCTGTACAACTCACGAGCAAGGCGGAGAGAATGAGTGAAAATAAAAGAATCCGTTTCATCTATTAACAAAACGGATTCTTTTGGTTATTATTGCTTTACTTTCCAAAATATCTCTTCAACAAGCCTGCAAAACCAGCACCATGACGTGCCTCGTCCTTTGCCATCTCATGAACGGTGTCGTGAATAGCATCGAAACCGGCAACCTTGGCATTCTTTGCAATGCGGAACTTATCCTCGCAAGCACCTGCCTCTGCAGCGGCACGCTTCTCCAGATTGGTCTTGGTATCCCATACAACCTCGCCCAACAACTCAGCAAAGCGGGAAGCGTGGTCAGCCTCCTCGAAAGCATAGCGCTTGAAAGCCTCAGCAATCTCGGGATAACCCTCGCGATCAGCCTGACGAGCCATAGCCAGATACATACCAACCTCGCTACACTCGCCGTTGAAATGGTTACGCAGATCCTGAATCATTTCCTCACTAACACCCTCGGGTTTGCCATCACCAATCTTATGAACAGTAGCATAAGTCATGTCAGCATCGTCCTTCAACTCAGAGAACTTAGAGGCTGGAGCCTTACAGATTGGACACTTCTCGGGAGCTGCATCGCCTTCATAGATATATCCACAAACGGCGCAAATAAACTTTTTCTTCATAATCGTAATTGTTTAAGATTAGTACTTCTTTTTTGCAAATATACGGAGAAAAAATAAATCCCGCAAGTTTTTACGGGATTAATCATACAATTTATACAGTGTCTAATATTTGCGCAACGTTACTTCGGCCTCAGTTTATTTACTATTCAGTAAAACTTCCTCCTGCTTGTACTGGTTATACTTGCGCTTGCGATATCGGTAGTATAAAAGAATCACGATGCCTATTGCTAAAGGCACTAATGCACACAGGGCAAAGACCAAGAAGAAGGCTCCAGCGATGTTGAAGCCAATGGCACCACGACGTTCGAACAAAGGTTCGTCATAAAGGCTAAGACTATCGGTGAGTGCCTCTACGAGGGTGCTGTCACCTTTGGCTTCAGCCTTCTCAATAGCGGCTGTAATGCGGTTGTACTCAGCATGGAGATGGGCAGAGTCTGCCACGTAGGCTTCCATCTTCTCCTCATACTCCTTTGTAGAGGCAGTATATTCTGCTCTCAGTTCATCCATGTGTCTCTCACCCTCAAAGATCATCGCGATACAGAAGATGATGAACAACACACTGATTACTGTCAGCAGACAGCCTGTGCCTTTCAGGCAACCACTGGGTTTCTTAACGGGACGAACGATATCTGGCATAATACTATTTGTTGATGGCTACTAACAATTCATCGGGAGTCAGGAGCTGTTGTTCACCCGTCTCCATATTCTTCAGCATCACCTTCCCCTCATTGATTTCGTTTTCTCCAGCAAGAGCGACGAAAGGAATCTGCTTAGCATTGGCATAACTCATCTGTTTCTTCATCTTGGCAGCATCAGGATAGATTTCTGCACGGAAACCTTTCGCGCGTACCTTATATATTATAGGTAGGCAATAGGCTGTCTCTCGCTCACCAAAATTGATAAAGAGAATCTGAGTAGCATTCATGGAGTCTTTCGGATAGAGGTCGAGCGCATTCAAGACATCATAGATACGGTCAGCACCGAAAGAGATACCTACGCCACTTAATCCCGGCATACCAAAGATACCTGTCAGGTTATCATAACGACCGCCGCCAGTGATACTGCCTATCTCTACGTCAAGTGCCTTTACCTCGAAGATAGCGCCTGTGTATCTCATTTTTCAGCCCGACAGCCTTGAGTACCTTCAGGATATACTGAGTCTCCTCAACACCCTTCTGGCCTGTCTCACTGTCTCTCAGCACCTCGACTATCGTCTGGAGCTTCTCGTCATTCGTGCCACTAAGGGAGATGATCGGCTGCAACTTGGTTATCTGCTCCTCGCTCAGTCCATCCTCACGCAACTCTGCATTCACATTGTCAATGCCAATCTTGTCGAGTTTATCAATCGCCACCGTGATATCCACTATTTTATCGGCAGCACCTATCACCTCGGCAATACCCGTCAGAATCTTACGATTGTTAATCTTAATCTGTACACGGATGCCAAAGCGGGAGAATACTGTATCGATAATCTGCATCAACTCCACCTCATTCAACAGAGAGTCAGAGCCGACGACATCGGCGTCACACTGATAGAACTCACGATATCTTCCCTTCTGAGGACGGTCAGCACGCCATACAGGTTGTATCTGATAACGCTTGAAAGGCAAC
>CADCEW010000066.1 GCA_902800585.1 uncultured Prevotellaceae bacterium | reverse complement strand
TCTTCATTTCCTCCTCATTATCAACAAGTTGGTATTCATGAGAAGTCGTTTTTAACGTCTCATAATTCGAAAATTCTGGCTCAACTGTCCCGTTGGTCGTAAATTCGGCAAACAAATCGAGTTGTCCGTTTACGGGAGTTGATATTTTTTCAGGTTTTTTAAGAATCTTGTTGGCAAGTGTCTTAAACTCCAGTTCTTCCATCAACTGTCCCAACTTCTCCTCATCAGGTTCAGAGATTTTCAATTCGTCGAAATTCAATTCAATAGGAACATCGGTTTTGATGGTTGCGAGAAAGTATGACATCTTGATATCGTCCACATGTTCTTCAATTTTCGTCTTGAGAGCACCTTTTAATTCAGAAGTACGATTTAATAGTTGTTCGATGCTTCCAAACTCATTGAGGAGTTTGACAGCCGTTTTTTCACCAACACCAGGACAACCAGGGAAATTGTCTGCGGAGTCACCCATCAATGCAAGAAGATCGATAACAGCCGATGTCGATGGAATGCCATATTTTTGTTTGACTTCCTCAGGTCCCATCGTCTCATAACCACCTCCATGACGAGGACGGAAAATGAAGACATTCTCCTTGACAAGTTGTCCATAGTCTTTATCGGGAGTGAGCATATAAGTGGTTACACCTTGTTCCCCAGCTTTTGTAGCAAGAGTACCGATGACATCATCAGCCTCATAGCCGTCAACCTGTAGGATAGGGATATTCCACGCTTTCAACAGGTCTTTGATGATAGGCACTGCTTTACGGATATCTTCTGGAGTGGCTTCCCTTTGCGCTTTATATTCTGGGTATGCTTCACTGCGGAAAGTGGGACCATGGGGATCAAAGGCAACGCCCAGATAGGTGGGCTGCTCTTTAGTAAGTACTTCTTGCAGAGTATTGACAAAGCCGACTATAGCCGATGTATTCAGCCCTTTAGAGTTGATACGAGGGTTCTTGATGAACGCGTAATACGAGCGATAGATAAGCGCGTAAGCGTCTAAAAGGAAGAGTTTTTCCATAACAAGTTCTATTTTCTGCGTAAAATTACTAAAATATTTCGCAATATCCCGATATTTTCACTAATTTTGTATCAAAATTAAATGAAAATGGATTATTTGTCACTCATTAAGCAACCAATAGAAAAGGATTTGAATGATTTTATCGAATTGTTCAATCAAAGTCTGACGTATGAAAACGGCTTGCTCTCAGAAGTATTGTCTCATATCTGTCAGCGTGGTGGAAAACGCATGCGTCCTATGTTGATGCTGTTAACAGCGAAGAACTATGGAGGAGTGTCGAGGGTTACCCAGTATTCTGCTGTTGGATTGGAACTTTTACATACGGCATCGTTAGTACATGATGATGTGGTGGACGAGAGTGGGGAACGTCGTGGTCAGGCATCTGTGAATGCCACTTATAATAATAAGGTAGCAGTCTTGGTAGGTGACTATATTCTTTCAACAGCGTTATTGAAAGTTGCCCAGACAGGCAATCAGCGTATTATTGAGTATCTTGCTGAATTGGGACGTACACTCGCTGCAGGCGAAATACTACAACTCTCCAATATCCAGAATCAGGAGTTGAGCGAAGAGGTTTACTATCAGGTGATTAAACAAAAGACTGCAGCCTTGTTTGAGGCTTGTGCCTCCATTGGTGCCATCTCTGCTGGTGCTTCTGATGAGGAGATTAAAAAGGCCTCTGAGTTTGGACAGACCTTAGGTATTATGTTCCAGATTCGTGATGATATCTTTGACTATTACGACTCGAAAGAGATTGGTAAACCTACTGGTAATGACATGACAGAAGGCAAGCTGACACTACCAGTTATCTATGCCTTGAACAATTCTGATTTCGAGTCCATGCATACGCTTGCTAAAAAAGTAAAGGCAGGCACAATTAATCCGGATGAAATCGCTGTGTTGGTGGAATTCACCAAACAACAGGGGGGTATCGAGTATGCAGAGAAACGTATGCAGGAATTCAGCCAGATCTGCATGGATTATATCAACAGCAGTGTTAAAGAAAAAGCAGTCAAGGATGCCCTGACTGCTTATGTGGGTTACGTGATAGAACGTAAACTTTAGAAGAAATTCGTCTCTTCTCCTACAATTTCACTTAACAACAAGTTGGCAAGCCTTGAAGTTCCCATGCGGAACCATTGGTTTGTCAGCCAACGCTCACCCAAAACATCCTTTACAATGGTATAGTAGATGAGGGCGTCCATCACACTATTCAAGCCGCCAGCGGGTTTAAAACCAATCTGAATACCTGTCTTGGTGAAATAATCCTTAATGGCCTGACACATCACATACGCTGCTTCTGGTGTCGCTGCTGGCTCTAACTTTCCTGTGGAGGTCTTGATATAATCGGCTCCGCCATACATCGCAAGGATGGCAGCCTTTTTGATATTACTGGCAGTCTTCAGACAACCTGTTTCCAAGATGAC
Organism: uncultured Prevotellaceae bacterium; assembly: GCA_902800585.1. Taxonomy (GTDB): domain Bacteria; phylum Bacteroidota; class Bacteroidia; order Bacteroidales; family Bacteroidaceae; genus Prevotella. Next base: position 8,768 of record CADCEW010000066.1, on the reverse strand, counting down.
TTTCATCTTATGGTCTCCACAGACAGCTTTCATCTCTGCAATCTCATCAGCCACATCCTCGTAGTTACCACTCAAGAACTTACCTACAGGCAATACCATATCAATCTCTGTGGCTCCATCCTTAATGGCTAATGCGGTCTCCGCAATTTTAATCTCTGGGAAGGTCTGTGAGGAAGGGAAACTACCTGATACACAGGCAATTTCAACACCGTCAATCTCCAAAGTCTCACTTACCGTCTTGGCAAAACAGGGATATACGCAAATGGTGGCAACATGTGGAATGTCAGGATAAGTCTCGTCAAACTGGTTGACTTTCTCCGTGAAGGCCAGGACACTCTCTTCAGAATCGGTAGTCTTCAATGTCGTTAACTCCACACTACCCATCAGGAATTTCTTTACTTCTGGAGTGTCATTTTCATGGACTCTCTCCGCTATAATCTTCTTTACAGCCTCACGTACTTCCTCATCGGATATGTTGCAATCGTAAAGGCTCAATGCCTGTTCATACATATTCTCTGGGCGCTCGTCGTGATGATGATGTTCATGTCCACAAGAGCACTCATGGTCATGCTCGTGATGATGATGTTCTGTCATATTTCTTTATTTTAGTTTATCGTTATTCAGATGTCTTTCCTTGTCTCGTTGGGTCTTTTTCTCAATACTTTTCCTTAATTCTTCTGTGAGATCGACGCCCGTCTGGTTGGCAAGACAAATTAATACCCATAGTACGTCTGCCATCTCTTCCCCAAGGTTGTCTTTCTCACCAGCCTTGAAACTTTGGTCCCCATATTTCCGAGCAATGACACGAGCGAGTTCGCCCACTTCCTCTGTCAGTACTGCCATATTTGTCAGTTCTGAAAAATAGCGAACACCATACTTTTTAATCCACTGGTCAACAATCTGTTGTGCTTGTTCAAGTGTCATTATCAGAGAATATTTCTTGTTAGGAGTACTGATAGTGTAATGAGCAATAAGAGGGCGATGGCACAAAAGTTTGAAACCTTGTTATTCTGTTTCCAGTGGATAAGGGTCCAAATAGCGGTAAAGATCATAATACCACAACCAATCCAGTAAAAGTAATAGAGATTACCCCATTGACGCCCTATAAAATAGCAGATGAGTCCTACTAAAAACAAACCGTTAATAATTCTACTTTTATTCATAATAATTACTCCTTATTTTTTGTATCCATACATATTGTAACTGGTCCGTCATTCAACAGCTCAACCTTCATGTCAGCCCCGAATACTCCTGTGCCAACTGGTTTGCCTAAAGCATAGCTTAACTGCTTGCAAAACGCTTCATAGAGTGGGATAGAGTGCTCGTGACTCCCAGCACGGAACCAAGAAGGACGATTTCCCTTTTTATAACTGGCAAAGAGCGTGAATTGGCTGACAACTAATGCTTCACCACTAACGTTCATAATGGAGCGGTTCATGACGTGGTTTTCATCGTCAAAGACACGCAGTCCCACAACCTTCTTCACCAACCAGTCAACATCCTCCATCGTGTCTTCTTTACAGATACCCAACAGGATTAAATAACCCTGCTGAATACTTGAATGCACGATACCATTAATTGTTACACTGGCATGCTGGACCCTTTGAATGACAATTCTCATGGTACAAAGGTACGATTAAGCGAGCAAAATACCAAAATATGCATGTTATTTAACGCTCTTTATGAAAGTAATCGAAGACAATCTTCCCTTTGGCTGTACCAAGTGTTTCGACGAGAGAAGGAAGTGTTGCCTCCTTGATGCGTTTTACGCTCTTAAATGCTTTTAAAAGCATTTCCTTTGTTTTGGGACCTATACCTTTGATATCATCTAACTCACTGTGTAGAGCGTGTTTAGAGCGTTGGTCGCGATGGAAAGTGATGGCAAAACGATGTACTTCGTCTTGTAGATGTGTCAAGACGCGGAAGAGTTCAGAGTCAGTCTTTATCCCAATTACTCTTGTAGGAAAACCATAGAGCAGTTCATTGGTGCGATGACGATCGTTTTTGGCCAGTCCAGCTATTGGAATATCAAGTCCTAATTCATCCTGAACAGCTTGTCGGATGACTTCCATCTGTCCTTTTCCACCATCTGCCACAATAAGGTCTGGGAGTGGTTGTTGTTCCTCTATGAGGCGATGGTATCGTCTCCATACCACCTCTTTCATTGATGCATAGTCATCGGGACCCACCACAGTTTTAATATTATACTTACGATAATCTGCCTTTGAGGGCTTCATTTTCTTGAAGACAATACAGGCTGCAACGGCATCAGAACCACTGATGTTAGAGTTGTCGAAACACTCTATCTGATAGGGCAGTTTGGGGAGGTGCAATAAGTCTTGTAACTCCTTCATAAGACGAACGGATTTCTGTTCTGGATTAAGTTTTTCGGCTTGTTTGAGGCGATCGAATTTATATTGTTTTCCGTTCATCAACGAGAGGTCGAGAAGCGTTTTTTTATCCCCTCTCTGAGGTACTGTAATAGTCACACCCTCCATGTCCATATCAATCTCTTGGGGTAGGATAATCTCCTTAGCATGGCTTTTAAAACGCTCTCTCATCTCTACGATGCCTAACTGCAATAATTCAGCATCAGTCTCTTCCAGTTTTTTCTTGTACTCAAAGGTAAAACTCTGGTTAATCTGTCCATTCGAGACGTGGATATAGTTAATGAAAGCAACCTTCTCATCATTAGTAATTGAGAGCACATCGACATTGTCGATCGTTTGACTGACGACCTCACTTTTAGTGGCAAATTGGTCGATAAGAATGTATCTTCGCTTGAGTTCTTCTGCCTCCTCAAAACGCAACTCCTCCGCAAGACGCATCATCTCGTCTTTCATATGACGCAGTACTTCACGTGTGTTGCCTTTCAGGATTTCTTTCGCCTGCTCGATATTCTTTAGATAGTCCTCGTAAGACTGCTTACCAATACAGGGAGCTTGACAGTTTTTGATGTGATACTCCAAGCAAACTTGGTATTTCCGTTGTTCGATACCTTCTTTCGTGATAGGGAATCGACAGGTTCGCGGATGGTATAGTTTCTTGATAAGGTCGAGAAGGGCATGCATGTTGCCTACATGGGAGTAAGGTCCATAATAGGTACCCCATTTTTTATTAATGGTACGTGTAGAAAAGATACGTGGCAAATACTCTTTGGTAATACAGATAGAAGGGTAGGTCTTACCATCCTTCAACAACACATTATAACGAGGATTATATTTCTTGATGAGCGCGTTCTCCAAGAGTAATGCATCCTCTTCTGTATTCACGACTGTATAGCTGATATCATGAATCTTTGATACCAGTACTTTGGTCTTGAAACGATCCACTTCTGTATGAAAATAGGAAGAGACACGTGCCTTCAGGTTCTTTGCCTTACCCACATAGATAATAGTGCCTTCAGTATCGTAATACTGATAGCTGCCAGGTTTCTCTGGTAAGACACTAACTATAGCCTTGAGTTTCTTGAGTCTTGCCTCATTCTCTTCCTTTGTCATACAAAAGTTTCACGTGAAACAATTAGATAACCAACAATGTAGTTACGTCTGCTAAACCTTTAAACAAATCTCTACCGTGTAGTCCTTCGTCCTTAATCTCAATGATGAAATTCATGTAGATTTGTTTGGGTTGGAAGTGTTTTACCAGCTTATAGGTTGCCAAGGCTGTTCCTCCAGTGGCAAGCAAATCGTCATGAATCAAAACAACATCATTTTCATCAATGGAATCTAAGTGCATCTCAATAGTGTCAACTCCATACTCTTTTGAGAAGGACTCTTTAATGACTGTAGAAGGCAGTTTGCCAGACTTTCTTGCCAAAACAAAGCCAGCACCTAATTTGGCAGCAAGTGCAGATGCCATTATAAAACCACGGCTTTCAACGCCAACAATCTTGGTGATGCCCTTGTCTTTGTACAACTCATACATCTCGTTGAGCATAATTTGCATGCACTCAGCATTCTTGTAGAGCGTCGTCACATCACGAAAGTTGATTCCTTTCTTAGGAAAATCAGGAATACAACGAAGATTCTCCAGTAATACAGGATTATTCATAAATGTTTAAATTATAGTTAGTTGTTTATGTTTCACGTGAAACTTATCGTCCCATTAATACCAACATAACATTGATGTCGCTGGGGGAAACGCCCGGAATTCTACTGGCTTGTGCGAGTGTTTCTGGGTCGATGGCTGTCAGTTTCTGACGAGCCTCTGTGCTCAGCTGTTGCATTTCGTTGTAGTTGAAGTGTCCTTTGATCTTGATGTTCTCTAGACGATGCATCTTATCTGCAACGATTCTTTCACGTTCAATATAGCCTTTGTATTTAATATGTACTTCGGCTGCCTCAGCGATTTCCTCTTTCCGTTGAGTTGGACGATTCAGAATTTCTTCTAATTCTGGGATTACTTCCTGTAGTTTTTCGAAGTTCAGTTCAGGACGAGCAATCAAGTCTTCTAGTTTACAACCATAGACGAGTGGAGTAGAACCTAAAGCCTCTAAGGCGCCATTGATGACCTTTGGTTTGATATGATATTCTTTACAGAAGGTTTCGATCTCTTCGATGTATTTCTTTTTCTGCATCCACCAATCATATCTGTCTTTCTTGGCAATGCCTATCTGATAGGCTCTTTCTGTCAGTCGAGCATCCGCATCATCTTGGCGAAGCAAGATACGATATTCGGCACGAGAGGTAAACATACGATAAGGCTCATCGACTCCCTTCGTTACAAGGTCATCTATCAGCACTCCAATATAAGCTTCGTCTCTCTTCAGTTCAAATGTTGTGCTACCATAGCCTACTGAACCAGCGAACAGCGCAGCATTGATACCAGCAATCGTTCCCTGTCCTCCAGCTTCTTCATAGCCAGTGGTACCATTGACCTGTCCAGCCATGAACAGTCCCTTGATGATTTTCGATTCCAACGAGTGTTTCAACTGGGTAGGATCGAAGAAATCGTATTCGATGGCATAGCCAGGACGATAAACTTTTAAGTCTCTGAAAGCAGGGATATGTCGCAAAGCGGCAATCTGTACATCCATTGGAAGAGAAGAAGAAAACCCATTCAGATACATCTCATTGGTGTCAGTTCCTTCTGGCTCCAAGAATAAAGGATGCTGTTCTCTGTCTGGGAAGGTAACCAGTTTCGTTTCTATTGAAGGACAATAGCGTGGTCCGATAGACTGAATCTGTCCGTTATAGAGTGGGGAGTCTTTGAGTCCCGAACGAAGTGTCTCATGCACAGCCGCATTGGTGTTACACGTCCAACAGGTGAGTTGGGGCAGCGGACGAGACTCACTGATATAGGAGAACTGATGGAAGTCGTGTTCGCCCTCTTGTATCTCTAAATCTTCGAAATGAACGGAACGTTTATCGATGCGCACAGGGGTACCCGTCTTCATTCTTTCTGAACGGATACCATGACGAGTGATGCTTTCTGTGAAATGTGGAACAGCAGGTTCTGCAATACGTCCGCCAGGTATCATCTTGCGTCCGATATGCATCAGTCCGTTCAAGAAAGTGCCTGCAGTGACAATGACAGCCTTTGCTCTCAGTTCGACACCCCAGATGGTTTTTACACCAACAGCTTCGCCGTTTTCTACTAGCAGTTCATCAGCCTGGTCCTGCCAGACATCAAGATTATCAATATGGTCAAGGACTCTTCTCCATTCCCAGATGAATTTACCACGATCACACTGGGCACGAGGACTCCACATCGCAGGTCCTTTACTACGATTCAGCATACGGAATTGGATAGCTGTGGCATCTGTCACCAATCCCATCTGTCCGCCTAAAGCATCAATCTCTCTAACGATCTGTCCTTTGGCGATACCTCCAACGGCAGGATTGCACGACATCTGTGCCACTTTGTTCATATCCATCGTGACAAGACACGTCTTTGCTCCCATGTTGGCAGCAGCACAAGCAGCCTCGCAACCAGCATGACCTCCTCCTATGACCAATACGTCGTATTTTAGAATCATGGTGCAAAAATAATAATTTTCTGACGAAAACGTTTGCGGTTTCATAATTTTGTATTAATTTTGTAGCCTAAAGGTGCGCATGCGTACTTAATAATGAGTATATTCATTAATTTAATACTATAATTTTATGTGGTTAATCAATTCATCAATTGGTCGTAAGGTTGTAATGTCCGTAACGGGTATTGCGCTGATTCTGTTCTTGACATTCCACGGTTGTATGAACATTGTCGCGCTATTCTCTGGTGAGGCTTACAACATGATTTGCGAATTGCTGGGTGCTAACTGGTATGCTATTGTAGCTACACTGGGTCTTGCTGCCCTTGCAGTGATTCACATTGTTTTTGCATTCATCCTGACTGCGCAGAATCGTACTGCACGTGGTTCGGAGCGTTATGCAGTGACAGACAAGCCTACAAAGGTAGAGTGGGCTTCACAGAACATGCTCGTACTGGGCATCATCATCGTGCTGGGTCTGTTACTCCACTTGTTTAACTTCTGGTACAACATGATGTTTGCCGAGCTCATTGGTGCAACACCTGCCATCAGTCCTACTGACGGATTCGGATGGATCAAGGAGACTTTCTCTAATCCTGTGTTTAGCGTGCTTTACATCATTTGGCTCGTTGCTATCTGGTTCCATCTGACTCACGGTTTCTGGTCGGCTATGCAGACTTTGGGTATCAGTGGTAAGATCTGGTTCTGTCGCTGGCGTGTCATCGGCATCATTTATGTGACGCTGCTGATGCTTTGCTTCTTGGTTGTAGTGCTGGCTTTTGCTTTTAAGTGTGCTCCGAGCCTTTGCGGCTATGCATGTTGCTAATTGTTAACTTTTAAATCTGAAAGAATTATGGCAAAAGTAATTGATTCTAAGATTCCCGCAGGTCCAGTGCCTGAGAAATGGAAGGAATATAAGGCTCATCAGCGTTTGGTTAACCCCAAGAACAAGCTGAAACTCGATGTAATTGTGGTAGGTACTGGCTTGGCTGGTGCATCTGCTGCAGCTTCACTCGGTGAGATGGGCTTCAATGTGATTAACCTGTGTATTCAGGACTCTCCTCGTCGTGCTCACTCTATCGCCGCTCAGGGTGGTATCAACGCAGCCAAGTGTTATCAGAACGATGGTGACTCTATCTATCGTCTGTTCTATGACACTGTAAAGGGTGGTGACTATCGTGCTCGCGAGGCTAACGTTTATCGTCTGGCTGAAGTATCTAACAATATCATTGACCAGTGCGTTGCTCAAGGTGTTCCCTTCGCTCGTGAGTATGGCGGTATGCTGGCTAACCGTTCATTCGGTGGTGCTCAGGTAAGTCGTACCTTCTATGCAAAGGGTCAGACAGGTCAGCAGTTGCTGCTTGGTGCTTACTCTTCACTCTCTTGTCAGGTGAAGGCTGGTAAGGTAAAGCTCTATACTCGTTATGAGATGGAGGATGTCGTCATCGTTGACGGACGTGCTCGTGGTATTATTGCCAAGGACTTAACAACAGGTAAACTGGAGCGCTTCTCTGCCAATGCAGTCGTTATCGCTACTGGTGGTTATGGTAACACTTACTTCCTTTCTACCAATGCAATGGGATGTAACTGTACCGCTGCTGTTCAGTGCTATCGCAAGGGTGCTTATTTTGCAAATCCTTCTTATGTTCAGATTCACCCCACTTGTATCCCAGTTCATGGCGACAAGCAGTCTAAGCTGACGCTGATGTCTGAGTCACTGCGTAACGACGGACGTATCTGGGTTCCGAAGAATATCGAGGATGCAAAGGCTTTGCAGGCAGGTACCAAGCAAGGCTGGGAGATTCCTGAAGAGGATCGCGACTACTATCTGGAGCGTCGTTATCCTGCCTTCGGTAACCTCGTACCTCGTGACGTGGCTTCTCGTGCTGCTAAGGAGCGTTGCGACAAGGGCTTTGGTGTTAACAACACGGGTCTGGCTGTATTCTTGGATTTCTCTGAGTCTATTAACCGCCTGGGCATTGATATCATCATGCAGCGTTATGGTAACCTCTTCGAGATGTACGAGGAGATCACTGACGTATTCCCTGGCGATGTTGCTAACGAGATCAATGGTGTGAAGTACTACAAGCCGATGATGATCTATCCTGCTATCCACTACACAATGGGTGGTATCTGGGTTGACTATGAGTTGCAGACCTCTATTCCTGGTCTGTTCGCTATCGGTGAGTGTAACTTCTCTGACCACGGTGCTAACCGTCTGGGTGCTTCTGCACTGATGCAGGGCTTGGCTGATGGTTACTTCGTTCTGCCTTACACCATCCAGAACTACCTCGCTGACCAGTCTATCTGGGGTAAGATCTCTACAGATTTGCCCGAGTTCGAGGAGGCAGAGAAAGGTGTTGCCGCAGAGATCGATCGTCTCATGAATATCAAAGGTAAGCGTTCTGTTGACTCTATCCACAAAGAACTCGGTCACATCATGTGGGAGTATGTGGGTATGGGTCGCACTGCTGAAGGTCTGAAGGAAGGACTGAAGAAGATGCATGATCTGGAGAAGGAGTTTGACGAGAACTTGTTCGTTCCTGGAACGAAGGAAGGTTTGAACATCGAACTCGACAAGGCTATCCACCTGCGTGACTTCTTCACCATGGGACAGCTTGTTGCTTTCGACGCTCTCTCTCGTAACGAGTCCTGCGGCGGACACTTCCGCGAGGAGTATCAGACCGAGGAAGGTGAGGCTAAGCGCGACGACGAGAACTACTTCTACGTAGGCTGCTGGGAGTACAAAGGCAAGGGCAACGAGCCCGAGCTCATCAAGGAGCCGCTGGAGTAC
>CADCEW010000065.1 GCA_902800585.1 uncultured Prevotellaceae bacterium | reverse complement strand
CGGATTCCCTGGCTGGCACTGCGAATGTACAGCGATGGGTCGTAAGTACTTGGGTGAGATGTTCGACATCCATGGTGGTGGTATGGATCTCGTCTTCCCACACCATGAGTGTGAGATAGCACAGGCACAAGCCTCCATGGGTCATCCTGCTGTCAAGTATTGGATGCACAACAATATGTTGACCATCAACGGTCAGAAGATGGGTAAGTCGTATAATAACTTCATTACGCTGGAGCAGTTCTTCACAGGTAATCATCCATTACTGGAGAAGGCCTACACTGCTATGACTATCCGCTTCTTCGTCCTGAGTGCCCATTATCGTGGAACAGTAGATTTCTCGAACGAGGCTTTGCAGGCTGCCGAGAAAGGATTAGAGAAACTGATGAACGCCATCAGCGACTTGGATAGAATTACTCCATCAGAGAAATGCGATGCCGAGACGGAGAAGGTTGTCAAAAGTCTTCGCCAGAAGTGCTACGATGCGATGAACGACGACTTTGCTACGCCACAGGTCATCAGCAACCTCTTCGAGGCATGTACTGTTGTCAATAAACTCATCGACCATAAGGCAACAATTTGTGCCGACTGTCTGAATGAACTCTCAGAGACGATGCGTCTCTTCACTTTTGATATCCTGGGATTACAGGATAGGAGCCAGGAGTCAGGAGTCAGGAGTCAAGAGAGAGAGGCTGCCTTCGGTAAGGTCGTCGATATGGTTCTGGAGCTTCGTGCCAAGGCAAAGGCAGACAAGGACTGGGCTACCAGTGATAAGATTCGTGATGAACTTGCTGCCGCTGGCTTTGAAGTGAAAGACACCAAAGACGGAGTCACTTGGAAGTTGAATAAGTAAATTGACAATTCATAAGAGGGGCCTACGGAATTTCGTAGGCTTCTCTTGTCATATAGACTGCAACGGTCTTGTCACGCAGATACTCTGCAGACATATACATCAGGCCATCGTATGGATTATGTGTCCCCCATGAGTTTTTCAACGTAAAGAAAAGACGATGCTGAGGGTCACGGGCAATACCAATAATTGTCATACAGTGATTATCTGTAGGGGCAGACTGGTTATGGCGGTCGGCAATACCTTCTTTGAAAGAGAAACCAGACTCATGCGTATCTCCTTCCCAACAGACGGCATGGCGATGGCGGATGGCTCTCTCCACATGCGTAAGCAATGAGTCTTTGGGGATATTCAAGAACTTATTATGCTCCCAGTTATCAGGCACGTCAAGTACCACCTCTTGATAATAAGGATGCTCGTCAGTAGATGTCAAGGCGATATACTCATCAGGAGCACAGACGCTATGTGCAAACTCCAAGGGCGTATAACGGGCCCCCAACATAAAGACCCAACGAGGCTTAGGCAGTTTATGATAGGAAGAGTCGGGATAAGCATCATAACTGACAATTCCATGTCGCCCTATTATATTTAATAAGGTATGTCCCATGCCACGCAGGTTTCTCCGTTTGACGACTCGCTCGATATAGGCAGGAGAGAGATGCACAGAGTCACCTTTCGCAATATGCTCCGTCTCTATGGTAGCCAGCATGGCATACGCCCAACAGAACGATGTCTGCCCCTGATCCTTGACAGGAGTCATTGGCAGGCGCACCTCGTCTGTAAACACCACCTTCTGACGTTGATGACAAGCCGTCAGAGAGATGAGCATCAAGAAATAAAGAAACCTCTTCGTCATTTTCAAATGCAAAGATAGGAAATTAAGTGAAAAGTGAAAAGTGAAAAGTGAAAAATATTTCGTACCTTTGACTTCGTCGAAGGTAGGCTGCATCTCGGAAAAATCCAAATTAATTTGGTTTTTCTCTCGATTTGCACTACCTTTGCCCCCGAAATGAATAATAGTATTAGAGATTTCGAGATAATGGCACCTGTCGGCAGTCGCGACTCCCTTGCGGCAGCGCTGAAGGCAGGAGCAGGTTCTGTGTATTTTGGCGTAGAGCAGTTGAATATGCGCTCGCACTCCGCCAATCACTTTACTATAGATGATTTGAGGGAGATAGCCGCCACTTGTAACGAGTATGGAGTGAAGAGTTATCTGACTGTCAACACCATCATCTATGGAGAGGATATCGCCTTGATGCATGAGATTATCGATGCTGCTGTCGAGGCAAAGATATCTGCCGTCATTGCCTGTGATATCGCTGTGATGACCTATTGCAGACAAAAAGGAATGGAGGTACATCTCTCCACTCAACTGAATATCTCGAACATTGAGGCATTGAAGTTCTATGCCCAGTTTGCCGATGTCGTCGTCCTTGCCAGAGAGTTGAACCTCGACCAAGTGGCAGAAATATATCGTCAGATAGAGGAGCAACATATCTGCGGACCCTCTGGAGAACAGATACGCATCGAGATGTTCTGCCATGGTGCTTTGTGTATGGCAGTCAGTGGCAAGTGCTATATGAGTCTTGACAACACAGGACGCTCTGCCAATCGAGGAGAGTGCATGCAGATATGTCGTCGTTCTTATGTGGTGACAGACAGGGAGACAGGCACAGAACTGGAAATAGACAACAAATATATCATGAGTCCAAAAGACCTGAAGACCATCCGTTTCATCGATAAGATGATGCGCAGTGGTGTAAGAGTCTTTAAGATAGAGGGACGGGCACGTGGTCCAGAATATGTGATGACAGTGGTACAATGCTACAAAGAGGCGATACAATCAGTCTTGGATAACACCTTTACGGAAGAGAAAAAAGACCAATGGGACGAGCGTCTTGCCGCTGTTTTCAATCGTGGATTCTGGGATGGTTACTATCTGGGGCAGCAACTGGGTGAGTGGAATAAGCACTATGGCTCTTGTGCTACAGAGCGTAAACAGTATGTCGGCAAGGGTGTGAAGTATTTCTCTAAACTCGGTGTGGCAGAATTTACCTGTGAGGCTTGTGAGTTCTCCGTAGGTGACAAGATGCTTATCACAGGTCCAACTACTGGTGCGCTCTACGTGACTGTTGATGAGATTCACGATGACACCCAGGCAGTACAGACAGCACAGAAAGGAACCCGCGTTAGCATTAAAGTGCCAGAGAAAGTGCGTCCCAGTGATAAACTATTTAAGATAATAACGGTATAACGTAATAACGTGATAACGATATAACGAAGAAGATGATGGCAACAATCAACGAGATACAAGACGAGATTATAGAGGAGTTTGCTGGTTTTGATGACTGGATGGACAAATACCAGTTACTGATAGACCTTGGTAATGAGCAAGAGCCTCTGGATGAGAAATACAAGATAGAGAGCAACCTGATTGACGGATGCCAGAGTAGGGTGTGGCTGGTAGCGGATTATCACGATGGTATCATTGATTTCTCGGCAGAGAGTGATGCCTTAATCGTAAAAGGCATCGTTGCCCTATTGATTCGTGTACTCTCAGGACATACACCTCAGGACATATTAGACGCAGAGCTCTATTTCATTGATGAGATTGGGTTGAAGGAGCATCTTTCACCTACACGCAGTAATGGTCTGTTGGCGATGGTAAAGCAGATGCGGATGTATGCCCTTGCCTTTAAGACAAAAGGTTAATTACCTTTCTCGTAAGCATCGATTTTATCCAGATAATACTGACGGACATCCTTCCATCTGTAGTAAGGTTGCATGTCACTTTCAACAGGTAGTTTCGCCTCTCTCTCGTTCAGTAATATCTTAACCAATATATCCTTGTCCGTATAGTCGCTGCGATAGAAAACAAACTGAATATTAGAAGCCATGGGGAAGACCATACATGCCCACCATCCTTTCTCTTCTAATTCCTCAAGGTCATAGGTCTGATAACCGAAATGGTTAATCTCCAACAGGCAAGTCAATGGAAGAATAACGGTCTCATGTCCGAATCGCAGTTGTGCACCAGGCTTCCTTAACTGTATGCAACTGTCAGCCTCCTCAATCATCTTACGCAACAGGTAACGCTGTGTATAAGGCTCTTTCCCACCATTCAACAATGACGGGCCATAGTTGAAATACCACCAGGCATTTTCTTTCTGCCAGAACTGGTGGATATCCTCATAGGTAAACAAATCCAAGAAATCGATCTTGCTTCCCATGGAAGTGTTCTGTTGAATGAGTGCCGTCTTCAGCAGATAGTAGTTGAGAGTAATCTCGTCAATCTGCTCTTTGATATAAATGGAGTCATTGAAAAGCAAAGACATCAGGCGTGGGTTATGCTCACGTCTTTCACAGAAAAGATTATACGCCTTGTCCGTTGCAGGAGTCGTCATACTGTCACGTAAATACTTGTCTTGATGGTTCATATACCACATATCACTCTTGGAGGCATCCATCCTGATTTGTAGTTTGGGATTACGTGCCATCATCGCCTGGAGGGCAGAGCCCATAGAGAGAATACAGCGATTAACGGTCGTACTCTTCGCGTCAATCATTGCCTTGCCTTCAAACACTTCAGGATAACGATCCATCATTCGGCATGCAATCTTCTTATTCTGTTGTTTGCCTAATTCAGAGAGGTCGCCCCAACGTCCCTCAGAGTCATCAATAATCTCCTGCAACTGTTGCAGCACATGTTGTCCAAGGGGTGTCAGTTTACCTGCGGAGTCTGCCTTTGCCAGCATCTGATAAGGTACATCATAACCTATTCGCTTATTCAGATAACGAGAACCATGCCGTCCGTAATGACTGATATAGAAAGGATGTTTCCCTTCTGGTGGAGGAGTCTGTTGAAAGACGGTATCAGGATAAATACAATAGTTGCTCGCAGAGAGATTACGATTTGTACTGATGCGGTTAAAAGCCCGTCGTGACTGGGCATGGCTTCCTATCACCACACCAAACAGTATGATGATAATCCCTAAGAGACGACTACTCATATGTTTAGTTCTGATACGCATCTAATTTTCTCAAATAATAATCCCTGACATCACTCCATTTGTAATAGGGCTCTGTATTACTTCTGACAGGCAGTGACACTTCATTTTCGTTCAATAGAACTTTCACGAGCACATCCTTGTCTTGCAGGTCCTTCCGATAGAAGACAAACTGGACATTCGCACCCATAGGGAAAATCTTATAATTTAACCAACCCTTACGCTCCAGTGATTCCAGATTATCCGTCTGCAAACCATAGCCATCCAGTTCCAGCAGACATGTCAGCGGCAGCACCATCGTATCATGGCCAAAACGCAAGGTGGCACCAGGTCTCTCCATCTGGATACAGCTGTCTGCCTCCTGAATAATCCGACGCAACAACATACGCTGACTATAAGGTTGCTTACTTCCATTCAATGTATAGCCGCCAAAGTTGATATACCACCAGGCATTATTGATTTTCCAATAACCATACACCTCTTCATCAGAGAAAAGGTCGTAGAGTGTTATTTTCCTACGTAATTCCGTACTCTGCAAATTGGAAGCAAGTTTAAACAAGGCACTTGTCAGTTCCCTTGCGTCCACTTGTTTTTTTGCATAAGCCATGTCATTGAATAGTTTTTCCATCAGCAACTCGCTCTTGTCGTATTTCTGTAAAAAGTCCTGAAAAACAACTTTTATGGTAGAATCCATCTTTTGCCTATTCAACTTCTTGTCCTGATAATTCATGTACCACATGTCAAACTTGGCGGCCTCATGGGCGACACGAAGGTTAGGGTTCATACTAATCAACTGCAGCAAGGCATACTCCATAGAGAGAATGCAGCGATTGACAGTCGTACTCTTCGCATCAATGTTTGTTTTCCCCTCGAAGACTTCAGGAAAGCGCTCAAACATACGCTTGGCTATCTGCTGATGTTGTTTCGCTCCCAATGGGGTCAGTTCACCAAAATGATTATCTGCCTCAGCACGCAAAAGCGTTACACGCTTCAACACATCCTTTCCTAATGGAGTCAACTTTCCCGCAGAATCTGCCTTTGCTAAGATTTGATAAGGAAAATCATAGTCATTTTGCTCGATAAGAAACCTTGACCCATGACGTCCGTAATGGCTGAGATAGAAAGGTTTCTTCCCTGACGGAGCAGGAGTCAGCTTCATCTGTCGAGGACCAGGGTAAGCAAGATAATTACTGGCAGAATAATGAATATCCTTCCTGATTTCGTCTCTTGCTATCTGGGCTTGAAGACCTATAGATATGTATAGTAAGGCTATGATTACTATTAGTTGCCTCATGATTTTCAATATAACGGAGTTGCAAAGGTACGAATATTTGTTCTAAAAACTACAATTCTTTAACATTTTCTTTGTGTTTTATCTTTTTATCGTTATCTTTGCCGATAGAAAACGATAGATTATGGCAAAGGATCAGAAATGGCAGGATGATTACTGGTTGCTCTTGATGCAACTGTATCTGAAAAAACCTGTAGGAATAAAGCAAATGTACAGTAAGGCGATGGTAAACCTTAGCATGGAACTACATGTTGCACCACAGGTCCTCTTCAACAAAATGTGCGAGATAGCCAATCTGCAAACACCACGCATTGAGCGTATCTGGCAAGAATACGGGAAGAATCCCCGTCGACTGAGCCGTGCCGTCAGTCTTTTGCGCCAAATGAAAGGTTTCGGTAATGACAATGAGTTTTATGAAGGAGTGGATGTTCAGGAGACCTTTGAGCGCGACTTCCGTCCTGTCAATGACGCGACTTCTGTTACCCCCGTCATGTTAATACTGATTCTCGATTTGTATTTCCGTTTGACTCCTATCACGATGGTGCCTGAGACACCAGAGATTCAGGAACTGGGGCGCCTGATGAAGATACCAGCAAGAGAGGTTGCGGACATCATGGATATCTACCAGCACTGTGACCCTTATCTCAATCGCAAGGAGGTTATATTCAGTTCGTTGTTCCCTGCTTGTCAGGAGATCTGGCAACGCTATGGTAATATGGATACGGAAGAACTTTCCTCCTATGCCCAACAACTTAAGGCATATTTCAATAGTTAACTCAAGAAACCATCGGAATGGCACAGGAGCAGATACAGGAACAACAGCAGACTTTAGCGTTGAAACAAACGCAAAGTATTACGCAGCAACAACTGTTGCAGGCACAACTGATAGAACTTCCTGTCACACAACTGCTGGAACGGATTAATGCCGAGATGGATGACAACCCTGCTTTGGAACTGAAAGCCGGAGATGACTCAGAGTATTCTGAGAATTCAGAGTATTCCGAGAACTCTGAGAATTCAGAATACTCTGATGACTACGAAAAAGAAGAAAGACAGACGGCATTAGACGCCGCCTTAGAGAGTATTGGAAGGGACGATGAGGAACTGCCTGTATATGTCAGCGGACAAGCCTCTCATGAAGATAGGGAGGAGATCGTTTATGGAGAGACTTTGTCTTTCTACGATCAACTGAAGGAGCAGATGGGAGTCATTGACTTGGATGAGAGACAACGTGATATCATGGAATATCTGATTGGTTCGTTGGATGATGACGGACTGCTTCGTAAGTCTCTTGATACTATCAGTGACGAACTTGCTATCTACCATTCTATTGATGCCACTTCACAAGAGATAGAACAAGTGTTGTATCGTTTACAGGAATTTGATCCTGCAGGTATCGGTGGTCGTTCCTTACAAGAATGTTTATTGTTGCAAATACAACGTCGGGAACCTTCCAAGTTACGCGACCTGATGGAGCGTGTCATCCAAGACTTCTTCGAGGCATTCACAAAAAAACACTGGCAGAAGATACAACAAGCCCTCCAGTTAAGTGACTTACAGACGGAAGTACTGATGAAAGAGTTGCGCAAACTCAACCCAAAACCAGGAGCCTCCATGGGAGAAGCGGTAGGACGTTCCATGCAGCAGATTACCCCTGATTTCATCATAGATACACAAGATGACGGAACTGTTACCTTCCAATTGAATACTGGAGAGATACCTGAACTCCATGTCTCACCATCCTTTGCGGAGACATTGCAAGAATATCAGAATAACAAAGGGAATATGAGCCGTCAGATGAAAGAGGCTTTGCTCTATACTAAAAAGAAAGTAGATGCCGCTCAAAGTTTCATTGAAGCGATGAAGGTACGCCGCCATACGCTGACAGTGACGATGAAGGCTATTATCCAGTGGCAGCATCGTTATTTTGAGGAAGGTGATGAAGCATTGCTTCGTCCGATGATACTCAAAGATATCGCAGAGAAAACGGGGCTTGACCTGAGTACAGTCTCAAGGGTCAGTAATTCAAAATATGCCCAAACACGATGGGGGACATTCCCACTACGTCATTTCTTCAGCGACGGTTATGTGACAGCAGAGGGCGACGAGCTTTCCACCAGGGAAATCAAAGCAGCCCTATTTGATATTATAGATGCAGAAGACAAACGAAAGCCACTCAGTGACGATGCCTTATGCAAACTGCTTGCCCAGAAAGGATATCCCATCGCACGTCGCACAGTGGCGAAATATCGGGAACAGTTAGGACTCCCTGTGGCAAGACTCAGAAAGATGTAAGAAGTTATGAGAAGAGACAAACAGATGATTTTGGCTGCCCGTATGATGAGCATGCTCTTCACTCCCTTCTATCTGCCCATCATAGGGCTGATAGCACTGTTTACGTTCAGTTACATGAACATCTTCCCCTTGTCGTATAAGTTGCAGGTACTCATCATGGTTTATTTCTTTACCATTCTGTTGCCTACTCTTCTGATACATTTCTATCGCCGTTATCAGGGATGGAGTCTTATCGAACTCGGACAAAGAGAGCGCCGTATGGTGCCCTATGTCCTCTCTATTGTATGCTATTTCACCTGCATCTACATCATGGAACGACTGCACTTGCCGCACTTCATCATATCCATTGTGATAGCAGCCCTATTAGTACAGATTGTCTGTGCTCTGATTAACGTCTGGTGGAAAATCTCCACTCATACAGCAGCTATTGGCGGTGTAGGGGGTGCCTTGTTTGCTTTTGCGGAATACATGGACTTCAATCCTGTGTGGTGGCTCTGCTTAGTGTTCGTGGTGGCTGGTATCTTAGGTACTTGTCGCATGGTGCTTCGTCAGCATACGCTCTCCCAAGTTATTGGAGGCTTCTGGGTGGGTTTCGTTTGCGCTGCCGTCTCTATCCTTTTCATATAATATTCGATTTCTATAAAACAAATAAAATTCTATATAAAAATGAAACCAATTGTCAGTATTATTATGGGCAGTACCAGTGATTTGCCCGTTATGGAAAAAGCCTGTAAATTCTTGGATGAGATGCAGGTACCTTTTGAAGTCAACGCACTCTCAGCCCATCGTACTCCTGAGGCTGTAGAGGAATTTGCGCGTAATGCAAAGGGACGTGGCATTTGTGTCATCATTGCCGCAGCTGGTATGGCAGCAGCATTACCTGGTGTTATTGCTGCCTCAACGACTTTACCTGTCATTGGTGTCCCTATCAAAGGCATGCTTGACGGCCTTGACTCGATGCTTAGCATCATTCAGATGCCCCCAGGAATCCCTGTGGCAACCGTGGGTGTCAATGGTGCCCAGAACGCAGCCATCCTTGCTGTCGAGATGCTTGCCTTAAGTGATGAGGCTATTGCACAACGTCTAGCCGACTATAAGGTAGGTCTGAAGGATAAAATAGTGAAGGCAAACAAAGAACTTGCTGATGTCAAATATCAGTTCAAGACCAATTAACTCCCATGAGAAGACCAACTACTATAACTCATGTAGGCAATATCGCTATTGGAGGCGATAACCCCATCCGCATCCAGTCGATGGCAACCATCGATACCAACAATACTGAAGGTTGTGTGGCACAGGCCAAACGTATCATTGACGCAGGTGGAGAACTGGTACGCTTTACAACCCAAGGTATCCGAGAGGCGGAGAACATGAAGAATATCTCTGCACGATTGAAAGCAGACGGTTATATGACTCCTCTTGTTGCTGATGTTCATTTCACGGCTCATGTGGCTGATGTCGCTGCCCAGTATTGTGAGAAGGTACGTATCAACCCTGGTAATTACGTCGATCCAGGTCGTGTATTCAAACACTTGGAGTATACGGATGAGGAGTATGCCGAGGAACTGAAGAAGATAGAGGCGAAACTTGTACCATTTCTTAATATCTGTAAGGAGCATCATACTGCCATCCGTATCGGTGTCAACCATGGATCTTTGTCAGACCGTATCATGTCGCGTTACGGTGATACGCCAGAGGGTATCGTAGAGAGTTGCATGGAGTTCTTACGCATCTGTAAACGCGAGGACTTCAACGATATCGTCATCAGCATCAAAGCATCCAATACTGTTGTAATGGTTACCACTGTCCGTCTGTTAGTCAAGACGATGGATAAGGAGGATATGCATTATCCACTGCATTTAGGAGTGACAGAGGCAGGTGAAGGAGAAGATGGCAGAATCAAGAGTGCTGTGGGCATTGGAGCCTTGTTGACAGAGGGTATCGGTGACACTATTCGTGTTTCTCTGAGCGAAGAACCAGAGTATGAGATTCCAGTTGCCCGCAAACTCGTTGACTCCATAGAGGAATGTATTCGTCTGCGTACAGAGGCTGAGGCTTCTATCCATGACGATACGATCACGCTTACGCTCAATGAGACAGATTGGGAAACCTTACAACTGAAAGCCGCTATGGCTGTAGGCGCCCTGCTCATTGACCACAAAGCCACAAAACTGATCATTCTCAACACATTGTTTGAGGAGTCACGTCTTGTCGAACTTGCTGATGCCATCCTTCAGGCTGCTCGTATTAAATTCTCCAAGACAGAATATATCTCATGTCCTGGTTGCGGAAGAACCCTCTATAATCTTCAAGAAACCATTGCCCGTATCAAGGCTGCTACCAGTCATCTGGTAGGCTTGAAAATTGGTATCATGGGTTGTATTGTCAATGGTCCTGGCGAGATGGCTGATGCCGACTACGGTTATGTAGGGGCTGGACGTGGGAAGATTTCTCTCTATAAACAGAAAGTGTGCGTAGAGAAGAATATCCCAGAAGAAGAGGCAGTTGATAAACTCTTGGAACTTATCAATAAGGATATGAAATAAAAGTCGTACTTTTTTCCAGGTATGAGAAAAACATTTGTATTTTTAAGTCTTCTGATTTTTCTTCCTTTGACGGCCCAAATCCGTATCAATATGGGAGAGGATAGTCCCATGCGGAAATTACAGATAGCAGAGATGGCTATCAATAATCTCTATGTGGACAGTGTCGACGAGCAGAAGCTGGTAGAAGATGGCATCCGTGGGATGCTAGAGAAACTGGATCCTCATAGCAGTTATATGACGGCGAAGGAGGTAAAGGCTGCCAATGAGCCTTTGCAAGGCAATTTCGAAGGTATTGGTGTACAGTTTAATATGGTGGAGGA
>CADCEW010000064.1 GCA_902800585.1 uncultured Prevotellaceae bacterium | reverse complement strand
TTCACTGAAAATGGTGTTGCAATGTTAAGTAGCGTACTACGTTCCCCACTTGCCATACAGGTAAATATTGGCATTATGCGCGCATTTACTGAGTTCCGTAAAATAGCGGCATCGTTACAAATCCCCGATTCTGCTACTGATGTAGCGCAGTTGCGTAAGGACTTTGAAGAGTTGAAACTTGACATAGAAGATATTCTTCATGACCAGAATGATATTAATGAGATGACGAGGGTACAACTTGATGCTATCAGTACGGCTCTTGCTGAGTTGCAATCAAAAGAGCCGAAGCCCCGAAAGAAGATTGGGTTTATACAAGAGGAAGAATAAATAGTTACATTCGACTCGTTTGTAACGTTCAAACGCATCGAATGTAAGGCACAAACGGGTCGTTTGAACGCTCCAAACGCATCGCCGTTTTATTCTAGTATCTTCTATCACTTGTTCCAGTATCTGTTAGGGGGGTATTCCAGTATCTCCTATGGGGGTATAGGAGCCTTTAGAAAGAGGCGTGCGAGATACTCGAACAAATGATTGGAGGCATTGGGAGGAACGAGGAACGAGGAGGGAGGAACGAGGAGGGAGGAACGAGGAGGGAGGAACGAGGAGGGAGGAACGATATTAAAATGAAAAACACAAAAACACCTAACATCCTACCCTATAATGCTTAGAGTGCCGATAAATAAAGGGTTTGAGACTAGGTAGGTGTTTGGCAAACAGGTACCTAACACCTACCTATTTTGCAAAAATATGATTCGTCTTTTCCATTTTTGGGGTCCAACTTTTGGGGGTCATTTCACTCAAATAAGGTACCTGTTAGGTAGGAGTTAAGAAAATACCTACCTACCCGAAAACACCCTGTACATCGTGGTTTGAGGCACATATAGGTAGGAGGGTAGGTGTTTTTGCAAAATCCTCAAAAAATAAAATTCTTTCCTTTTTCTTGCGGATTTCTGTAATATTTCGTACCTTCGCAGCGATGTTTGAGAAAGAAATCAGCGAATACGAGAGCATCCGACAGGATTATCAGGAGAAGATAGCTGACAGGATGGGACATGAGCAGTGGATGGAATATAACGAGATTCTGTTTTCTGCACATTCTTGTGCCATTGAGGGTAATTCATTCACTGTGGATGATACGCGTATTCTTCGTGAACAAGGAATGGCAATGATTCCAGTAGGGCGTTCGCTGTTGGAGTGTACAGAAATGGCTGACCACTTTCGTGCATTTGATTATATGGTGAGCCACCTGGATAGTCCTTTTGATGAGGCTTTATTGAAAGAGATCAACCGATTGGTAACAGAGCATACCCTCTCCTATCGTGCACCAGAAGCGATTGCTGGCGAATATACCACAGAGGATATGGCTGCTGGTGATACTGTTTTTGGTAATCATGAGGAACTGATTGCCCGTGTGCCGAATCTGATGGAGTCCACGGAAAGAGCTATCAACGAAGGTCAGCATCCTTTGATTGTTGCAGCGAAATGGCACGGCTATTATGAATACCTGCATCCTTTCCGTGATGGTAATGGCAGAACAGGACGATTACTTTCAAATTTAATCCTATTACGTGCTGGACATCCATTATTAATCATCAAGTTGGAAGACCGCTCAGAATATATCTCAGCTCTCAAACAGATTCGGACAGAAGGTTCCGATGAGTTCCTGATTGCATTCTTCTTGAAAACAGCCATCAACCGCATGAAAAGCGAACTGGCACAGAAGCGAAAGAATTCTCTTCCCACCATGTTCTTCTAATCACAAAAAAGATTGCATTTCCACAAGGCTTGTTATTGATTTTTGCTTTCTGAGCAAAAACCGTTTTACTATTTTTGTAGCGTCCAAAAATTTGTGGACGCAAATCACTTATTGTTTCATTAAAAAATAGTAAAACTATGGTAAAATTCGGTTTGGTAGACAAGACAAAAGAGGAATTGATTGACATTGCTCTAAAACAACAAGAAACAGAACAACAATTGAAGGATGAACTGGAAAATGCTAATGCCCATGCTGCCCAGTTGGAGAATAATTTAAAGGAAAGAAAGAAGTCTTTTCTTCTAATAGGTGTTCTGTTTATCGCTTTGATGATTTATTGTTATATACTCATAGTTACCAGATAAAAATGACAGATTACAAGTACATCATTACGCAATGTCGGAAGTATCATTTCACGAAGTGGGATGATGAGGAACTAAGGAAATGCGTGGATAAGCTGGCAGGACTTCCAAGGCAGGAACTGACGGCACTCTATTACAGCAGGTGGGTGAAGGACGACAAGGTCTTTAGGGAGTCTGTATTTAATACCTTATTCAAGGATAAGGTGGGATTGCGTGAAAAGCGTATTAAAGAAGCAGATATCAAAGATTTAATAGAGGAATTCCAAGACAAGCAGAGTGGCAACGTATCACTGATCCGTAAGGAGATGCGAGAGCGTTATAAGGATGGTCGAGATAAGCAGGAAATAATCATGGCCTTTAACCATGCCACGAAGAACGATCAGTCATGGGTGAAATGGCAACTTCGAAAAGAACGATATGGAAGAAAGTAATAGGAATCACAAAAGAAGAAAGGACCTTGGCTTTGCACATGTGATGCCACAGGCTCCTGATATGGAGAAAGCTGTGCTGGGGGCATTGATGATAGACAAGGATGCCTATCTGGAGGTGTGTGACTTGTTGCGGCCAGAGAGTTTCTATGAGCCAAGGAACCAGATGGTGTATGAGGCCATCCAGCAACTCAGCATGGAGGAGAGTCCTGTGGATGTGCTGACAGTGGTAGACAAACTGGAAAAGACAGGAAATCTCAATGAGGTAGGTGGTCCAGGCTATATTGCAGAATTGAGTTCGATGGTAGTCACATCAGCCAATATCGAGTATCATGCCAATGTGGTGGCAGAGAAATATCTGTCGCGCCAGATGGCTCACTATGTCAGTATCATCGGAAAGAAAACGTTTGATGAGACCTACGATATCAAGGATGTGATACAGGAAGCGGACAGTCTGCTCCTTGAAATCTCTCAGAAGAGTGTGAAGAAAGACTATTCTGTGTTGGCTCCGATAGTCAATCAGGCAGTAAAAATCGTGGAGGCTGCCTATGCAAACAAAGGAGGGCTGACGGGAATCTCGACAGGTTTCTATAAACTCGATGATATGACGTGCGGATGGCAGAAGTCTGATTTGGTAATCATTGCCGGGCGACCTGCGATGGGTAAGACGGCTTTTGCCCTCTCGTTGGCGAAGAACATAGCGGTAGATCAGAAGATACCTATGGCTTTCTTCTCACTGGAGATGACGAGTGTACAACTGGCTAATCGCTTGATGGCGAATAATTGTCAGATAGAAGGACATAAACTGTTGAGTGGACAGCTAAAACGCGATGACTGGGACAGACTCGACAAGCATCTGAATAGTCTGTTGGAAGCACCCTTATATATAGATGACACCGAAGGTATTCCTGTAATGGAACTAAGAACGAAGATACGTCGGCTGGTTAAGGAGCATCATATCGAGTTGGTGATGGTGGACTATCTGCAATTGATGACTGCCAGTGGTATGAGGTACAATAATCGTCAGGAGGAGATATCGCTGATATCGCGCGCTTTGAAAGGGATGGCAAAGGAGTTTAATATCCCAATCATCGCCTTGAGCCAGTTGAATCGTGGCGTGGATACCCGTGAAGGACCAGAAGGGAAACGTCCACGACTCTCTGACCTTCGAGAGTCTGGAGCCATCGAACAGGATGCGGATATGGTGATATTCCTGCATCGTCCAGAATACTATGGTCTCCCTCAGAGTGAAGATGGGTCGATAGACTATCGTGGAAAGGCAGAGGTTATCATTTCCAAACATCGTAAGGGTGCTGTTGGTATTATTATGATGGACTTTAAAGGGGAATACACGCGCTTTGAATAGGATAGCTCATCGTCCACCAACAGATGGTGGAGAAATAATAGGTTCATCCATGAATGATATGCCCTTCCCACCACCAACAGACTATAATCCTTTCATTGATAAAGCATGACGATAGAGGAAGTCATAGACAATGCTGTGATGTTGGAACAAACGATAGAGATAGAGTATTGTACCAGAGCTGGCAAGGTATTCACTTGTGAGATATCTGACATCAAATACTCACGCTATTATGGCGGAGGGTATATACAAGCCTATCGTCTGGATATGAGAGAAGAGCGTACTTTCAAAGTCAGTAGAATCCAGAAAGTCAACGGTCATTCTTTCACAAGAATCTACTGGCACCAATTAGGTGATCATTTTAATAGGATTTGAGAAATATTTCGTAACTATGTCCCATAAACAGTGAAGAAGATGAAAATAATATTCCTCGATTTTGATGGCGTAATGGATACTGCATATTACGACCATGTACTTGCCAAGGAAGGGAAACCTGGTAATGACGAATATGGAATAGTCTTTGACCCCAACAGCATCCGAAACTTGAAGTACATAATAGACATGACTGGTGCTGACATTGTTGTGACTTCCTCCTGGAAGTACATGATGAACTATCAGGATTTCTCAATGCAAGGACAGACCCATAATAGTTCTATACAAAGGTACAGACGCAATAAAGGATGGAAAGAGTTTTTGTATATAAAGGAGAATTGTTTTTTCTCGCAAGGCTTGCGGGGATTTTTATTTCTCAGAAAAATGTTGTACCTTCGCAACGTAAAACAATAAGATATGGGTGAGAAAGAAAAAAACAGGGGTATTTTGGATTTTCCCGGGCCGATAGAAGACCAGATGCAGAATATCATTAAGGTGATAGGCGTTGGTGGTGGTGGCTGTAATGCTGTGCGTAATATGTATAGGGAAGGTGTGCAGGGCGTGTCGTTTGCTGTTTGCAACACAGATAGTGCGTCGCTGAAGAGTTCTCCTATTCCAGTGAAGATACAGCTGGGCGAAGGTTTGGGAGCAGGTGGCCGTCCTGAAGTTGGCAAATCAGAGGCCGAGAGTAGTCTTGATATGATAGAAACCTTATTTGACAGTCAGACGAAGATGGTGTTTGTGACTTCTACGATGGGTGGTGGCACTGGTACTGGTGCTGCTCCTGTAGTTGCGCGTGTAGCCAAGGAAAAAGGGTTGCTAACTATAGGCGTAGTGACCATTCCCTTCTATTTTGAACATCGTCGGAAGATTATTAAGGCACTCAAAGGCGTGGATGAACTGCGAAAGAATGTAGATGCCATACTCATCGTGAATAACGAACGCTTATGCGATGTTTATTCGGACACAAGGATATCTTTGAAAGAGGCACTGAGTGAGGCAGACAATGTGTTGAAGAATGCAGTCAAGGGCATCTCGGAGTTGATAACCATCAGTTCAGAGGGAAACATCAATCTTGACTTCCGTGATGTGGAAACGACGATGCGCAATGGTGGTGGCGCAATTATGGCTATTGGAAGAGCCAGTGGTGATCATCGCGTAGAACGTGCTATCATCGATGCACTTGATTCTCCTTTGCTCTATGGAAATGATATCAGTAGGGCTAAGCGTATCTTATTTAATATCTATGCCAGTGATGAACATCCTATCTTGATACCAGAGATGCAGGAAGTGGACGAATTCTTTGACCAACTGGATCCGAATATCGATGTAATATGGG
Organism: uncultured Prevotellaceae bacterium; assembly: GCA_902800585.1. Classification (GTDB taxonomy): domain Bacteria; phylum Bacteroidota; class Bacteroidia; order Bacteroidales; family Bacteroidaceae; genus Prevotella. The sequence goes on along the minus strand of CADCEW010000064.1, from coordinate 12,813 downwards.
GTACATCTACTGATAACTCTTTAGGTGAGGATGCGAAAGTCATTATCTTGGCTGCAGATATGGATGAAGGACAGAAGGAGCCTGCAAAGAAGATACGTGAGGAGGATGACAGTTATTATGAAGAGTTGATAAAGCTGTTGTATAAGCCGATGAAGACAGGACAACCTCCTGTGGAAGAAAAAAAGGAAGAACCTTCTTTTGTGGTGGAACAACCCAAAGAGCCTGAACCAGCCAAAGTGGAAGTAATCGAGAAAAAAGAACCACCTATACAGGATGATGGAAAATCAACAGTATTGGGTAAACTGAATGGTTGGCTGACTAATAAACTCGCAACATTGGCAGAAGAGGAATAGAACACTATGGAACGGACGCCAGAGATGATAGCTGAACAACTCAGGACGTTGGTGGCTGAGTTGCAGGCAGCAGGTCGTCAAGACTTGTTGCTGAAGGCTATCAGTGTGCCCGTCTTGGAACAACTTAGGTTGCAGGCTGCCAAAGGAAGATTAAGTCGTCTGATGATCACTCGGGATTATCGTTTTCTATTGATAGACTTAGATAATAAGGAAATAGAACTGCAACCTGTTCATAAAGCCGTTTATTTATTGTTCCTTGCTCATCCAGAGGGGATTGAGTTCAAGCGATTGAGAGACTATCGTGAGGAACTATTGAAGTACTATATAGCAACAGCGAGGTTGATGGATAAGGAGAAAATCATAGAGAGTGTTGAACACCTTGTCAATCCACTGGACAACGCTATCAACGAAAAATGTTCTCGTATCAAGCGTGTGTTCAATGGACTGATGGACGAATATACAGCTAGTTACTATATCATCAGTGGACACGTAGAGAAACGCATCGCTGGTTCTAACAGGATTTGGTACGAGCGATTGAAAACAATCACACTTCCTCGTGACTTGGTTATCATGGAATAAAATCATCAAGAACTTTCTTGATAAAAAAAGGCAGCAACCCGAAAGTTGCCGGGAATGTTGGAGACGGTTTGGCTGGCATGAACTGGAGAATTGGATATCAGACTATTTATAATCATAGCTGTGTTGTATGCCATATCCTTCAGGCTCTTGTCAATGGTCATGGTCTGTTTACCGTTCTTGATATTAGTCTGTGCCATTTCGGTATTGTCCTGACCTGTGATGACCGGCATGTTTGTAATACCTGCTTCCTCCAGAGCCTCAATAACTCCCTGAGCCTGATTGTCAACTGCCGCAAGAACCATATCCGGACACTCACCCGCACCATAGCTGGCAAGACGGTCTTGCATGGCTTTCTTTCCATCGGCAACAGTCCAACTGTCAGCCTTCACCTGGTTATATTCCTTCTTGCCACTCTTAACAATAAGTTTTCCGTTGTCAATGTATTTTTTGAGCAGTTCCATAGCCCCTTCATAATAATCCTTGGCGTTGACATCGGTCTCTGGACCTTCAAGGATTTCAATGGTCATAGAAGCCTTTCCTGAAGAGTGGAAATGGTTGAGAAGGAACAAAGCCTGAGTACGCCCGACTTCCTTCGTGTCAGCTGATGAGATATAAGCTATGTGGGGGTTGTCAAGGATAAAGCGGTCATGGCATACTACCTTGACATCGGGATGTTGTTCAAGCAGACCAGACTCATTGATTTTCTTATAGTCAATGGCAGTCAGCACAACATATTTCACGCCGTCGTTGATGACATTTCTAAGTTGCTCGACCTGTTGCGCTGCGCCCTCTGCAGTCTCTGGAGCAACGTAGAAGGAGGCCTTGAAACCGTACTCAGCCATAACGGACTCCAAGTTTGACTTGTCTATCGCCCAACGGTCAAGACTGGAAGCGTCGGGAAGCAATACTGCCACTTTCTTCTGATTATTATTATTGTTGTCGTCGTCACTCTTGCTACACGATGTCAGCCCTGTCATTATTGCTCCACTCATCATGATGGTGGCAAGCAACCAAAAGATTCTGTTTCTCATAATTTGTAATGATTTAATTACTGCTCGCAAAGATACAACAATATTATGAATTGGGCAAGTTTCTTTAAAACAATTCACTATTGACTCCTAATAAAGGACCGCTTTTGTAGAAGAATATAATAATACATCATATATACTCCATCAGGACGTCCCAGACGGCAATGATATGGCAGATACTGCCGAGGAGGACGAAGAAGTGGAAGACGGAGTGCATATATTTCTTCTTGTGGAAGGTATAGAAGACGGCTCCTGTGATGTAAGCAACACCCTCAGCAATAAGCCATACGACGGCAGCAGTAGAGACAGCATCCAACAGGGGTTTGAAGGCTACCAATACACTCAAGCCCATGCCGATGAAACAGAATGTCTCGATGTTCGAATGCTCTTTCAGTTTGATGAAACTGATGATCGTACCAACAATGGCACATGCCCAAACGAAGATAAACAATATCCAGCCCCAGTAACTATGTGCGCGCAGGGCAACGAGGGTCAAAGGAGAATAGGAGCCTGCGATATGCCAATAGATGGCGGCATGATCCCACTTACGTAGTCGTTCCTTCCATTTCGAACGACGAGGCAGGGTGTGATAGATGGTAGAGGCGGCATAACTGCCTAACATTCCAAAGAGATAAAGACACACCCCCAATCGTGCCCAAGGGTTGTCGCCCTTGAACGCCATCACCAAGAATACGATGCCGAAAGCGACACCCATCACGATGCCGCCAGCATGGCTCCATGCGTTCCATAGCTCTTCCTTATGTGTGTATCTGATAGCCATTTTTTTCTTTGAGCGACCAAAATTACAAAAAAAATGCGATATGTGTAATATCGTGTAATGATTTTCTTGGCAGGATTCGTAAAAAGGAGTACTTTTGCATCGTTCGAACACCCAAACAATGATTATTAACTCAAAAAAAATGACAAGTATGAAAAAAACGATTCTATTATCAATGATGACGCTCTGCTTCTCTGCTATGACATGGGCACAGAAGACCGTTGTCTCGAATGAGGCTGGTCCGAAGGAAGAGGCTTTCGATGTAGTAGAGCAGATGCCTGAGTTCCCTGGCGGAATGGAAGCGCTGATGCAGTTTATGGGTCAGAACATGAAATATCCGAAGGATGCCCAGAAACGGAAAAAACAAGGCCGTGTCCTCGTGACCTTTGTTGTTGAGAAAGACGGTAGCGTTTCCAATGCAGTAGTGGTAAAAAGTGTATGGCCTTCTCTTGATGCTGAGGCGCTGCGTGTCGTCAGGGCGATGCCTAAATGGGCACCAGGAAAGCAAAACGGAAAGGTGGTACGTGTGAAATTCACTATGCCGTTTAATTTTGCGCTTTAATAATGAGGAACACCTTATTTTATATTCTATTCATCACTCTCTTGATGGCAGGCTGCTCCAAGAAGCAGTCTGCCTCAAACCAGCAGATGCTCGATGAGTTAATGCATGCGGAGGCGATGCATGCCGACGGCATTCCATTAATGAATGACACTGTCCTGCTGCATTGTATCGACTATTTCCGAGAGACAGGCGATGAGCAACATGAAGCACATGCGATGCTCCATCAGGGTATGGAACTCTATTATCATGGTCGTTACATGGAGGGACTGTCGATGATCAAACAAGTGGAGAAGATGATGGAGGGTGTCGATGACGCTGACTTGTGTTTCACGCTGGATGCCGTCATGGGTGACATCAATGACAATGCAGGGAATATGCCACTGACACTCCTTTATTATCATCGTGCCTTGGAGGTGGCACAAAAGAGCGGGGATGTCAACAGACAGGTTCAGATGCTCAACAACCTCGCCACCACCTTTGACAAGACAGCACAGATAGACAGTCTGCAACACTATGTGGAACAGTCTCGTGCATTACGCAGTCAAACCAAAGCCAACATCCGTGCAACGTCGTTGGTCAACGAGGCGAGTCTGATGTTACACCAAGGCAGGATAAAAGAAGCCGAGACGCTCCTGAATTCCTCGCGACAATATGCACCGTTGGACAAAGGAATGATGTTGCAGGCAGATATTGATGCCCTACAGGGGAAGATGCAAGAGGCGCATGACCTCTGGTATGAGTTGTTGAACACGCCGATTCCAGAGATCCGTATTCATTGTTTTGAGCGCCTGATTTACTATTATCAGCAGGAAGGTCTCCCTGAGCGAGTGGCAGACCTCTCGAAACGCCTCAACCGATACTATCAACGTGTGTTTGTGGAGAGTCCTTCTGCCGATATCATCGCCCTGCAGACACAGATTGACCAACAACAGAAAGAGCGTCGTCAGTATCGCATCACCATTCTGTTGCTGTCGTGTATCTCTTTCCTCTTGATATGTATCTTGATAGGCATCGGTTATTATCGTCGACGTATTGGTCGACTGAACACCCATATCGATAGCCTCAACCAGAAATACCTCACATGGCAGATGGCAGAAGGGTTGTTATCGTCAGACATTGTCAATCGTCTCCACCACATGGCCAACAAAGGAAAGGAAGCAGAAAACAGCGACTGGAAGGAACTGCATGCCCTGATACAGCAACAGTCACCTGAATTCCTCGCACGTCTGAATGCTTCTGCTAGCCTCTCTCCCTTAGAGACAAATGTCTGCCTGTTGATTCGTCTGCGCTTTACGCCCAGTGAGATCGCTATCCTTACAGGTATCTCGCCCCAGCGTGTAACGAATATGCGCACTTCCCTACTCCTGAAAATCTTTGGAGAGAAAGGTGGTGCCAAGGATTTTGACTCCCGACTAATAGGAATGTAACTATTTATTTATATTTTTGCATCCATGATGAACGAGGCGACACGGAAGTTTATAATGGCACATCGGGAAGAAGATGTGCGGAAGTTGGCTTTTGGCAATAGGGATGCCGAGGTAGACTTGTCGATGGCGTTGCAACAGATAGCAGGGTGGCAGACAGCACAGAAGAAGTTGCCTTCATGGGCTGCTGTCGAGGATATCATCTATCCGCCTCATCTGAACATGGAACAATGTTCTTCGGAACAGACGGCACGATATAAGGGGAGTCTGGCTATTGGCTATTGGCCATTAGCTGTTAGCTCTAGTTTCGTTGACTTGACTGGTGGCTTTGGCATTGATTTCTATTTTATCGCTAAAAGCCAAAAGCTAGATGCTAACAGCCACAACATCTATGTAGAGCATAACCCTGAACTTTGTGAGATAGCACGATATAACTTCCAAGTGTTAGGTTTGGAGGCAGAGGTTGTGAAGGATGAGGCTGAGGATTATCTGAAGAAGATGAGTCATGCTGACTTCATCTATCTCGACCCTGCACGAAGAGATGCACATGGCAGTCGCACGTATGATATCAAGGACTGTACACCCAATGTCATCGAACTCATGCCTTTGTTGTTGGAAAAGGCAGATACCATCCTATTGAAACTCTCGCCCATGCTCGACTGGCAGAAGGCTGTCAAGGACTTAAAGAACGTTCATGAAGTGCATATCGTCAGCGTGGACAATGAATGCAAAGAGTTATTGTTAGTCATCAAACAACAGCCATGTATGACACTCAAAATTGTCTGTGTCAACAACGATGACATCTTTGAGTTCTCGCCTTCAGTACATTCGGCCGCTAACCATGAACCGCTAACCATGAACTATCTTTACGAGCCGAATGCCAGTATTATGAAGGCTGGATGTTTCAAGGAAATCGAAGAAGCATTTGATGTTTCTCAGTTGTCGAACAACTCTCATCTCTTCGTTTCTGACAAAGAAATCAAAAAGTTCCCTGGCAGACAGTTCCATATTGAGACAGTGACCTCGATGAACAAGCAGGAACTCAAAGCAGCACTACAGGGAATTGACAGGGCGAATATAGCTGTACGTAACTTCCCAATGAGCGTAGAGGCACTACGTAAGAAACTCAAACTGAAGGATGGCGGAGATGTGTTCATTTTTGGAACTACGCTGTCGGATGACTCCCATCAGTTATTCATTTGCCGTAAAATAGGTTAAAATTTTGGGATTTCCACTGATTCTTCTTATCTTTGCAAGATAATAAGTACATGTAACCATTATGTCATCAGTAGAAATCAGGAAAGTTACCGATAAGAAAAGCCTGGAAGCCTTTATCCAGTTTCACTACGACTTATATCGGAACAATCCTTACGATGCCCCCAACCTTCATGCCGATGAGGTGCATACGCTGAGTAAGGACAAAAATGCTGCCTTTGAGTTTTGCGAGGCAGAGTATTTTCTTGCCTATCGTGACAATAAGGTGGTGGGACGTATTGCCGGCATCATCAACCATCGTGCTAACGATCGTTGGGATCGTAAGAGCGTGCGTTTCGGTTGGGTGGACTTCGTTGATGACTATGCTGTATCGAAGGCTTTGTTTGATGCCGTAGAAGAATGGGGCAAAGAGAAAGGGATGACAGAGATGGTGGGTCCTTTGGGCTTCACGGATATGGATCCGGAGGGTATGCTCATCGAAGGCTTCGACCAGTTAGGTACGATGGCGACCATCTATAACTATGACTATTATCCCAAGCACATGGAGATATTGGGCGGATGGGAGAAAGACAATGACTATGTAGAGTACAAACTCATCGTACCCAAAGGTGACATGCCAGAGAAATACAAGAAGATTGCAGAGATGGTGATGAAGCGCTATAACCTCCATCCGATACACCCCAAGCGCAGTCAGGTCTTCGGCAAGGAACAGATAGGACGCAAGGTACTGGATGTCGTCAACAAGACCTTTGGTAACCTCTATGGCTATTCGCAGATGACGGAAGCACAGATAGACGAATATCTGAAAATGTATTTCCCCATGCTCGACATGAACCTGCTGTGCCTGATAGAAGACTGGAACACGCCCAATCATGATGTGATAGGTGTGGGTATCAGTATCTCTTCGATGACACGAGCCTTACAGAAATGTAAGAACGGACGACTGTTCCCCTTCGGCTGGTGGCATTGTCTGCGCGCCCTGAAGTTCCGCAAGGCAGACTGTGTCGACCTGATGCTGGTAGGAATCCTTCCAGAATATCAACAGAAAGGCGCCAATGCCCTCCTCTTCTACGACCTCATTCCCTGGTATCAGAAATATGGTTTCAAGTGGGGTGAGACGAATGTCGAGATGGAGACCAATGAGAAGGTACAGTCGCAATGGCAGTACTTAGAGCATCAGCAGCACAAGCGTCGTCGTTGTTTTAAGAAAAGTATTTAAACAGATATATGGCAAAAGAGAATAATATCATCGAACAACCAAGCGGACAAGTGAAATACGACGATGAGAACATCCGTCACTTGTCCGATGTCGACCATATCCGCACTCGTCCTGGTATGTATGTCGGGCGCCTTGATGACGGCTCGAAACCTGAGGACGGAATCTATGTACTTTTGAAAGAAACCATCGATAACTCCATTGATGAGTTCCGTATGAAAGCCGGCAATCGCATCGAGATAGATATTGACGACCATCTCCGTGTGAGTGTGCGCGACTATGGACGTGGCATTCCTCAGGGAAAGATGATAGAGGCTGTCAGTCAGTTAAACACAGGTGGAAAATATGACTCAAAGGCTTTCAAGAAGTCGGTGGGTATGAACGGTGTGGGTATCAAGGCTGTCAACTTCCTGAGTTCCCATTTTGAAGCCCACAGTTATCGTGACGGACAGGTCAGAAGGGTGGTTTTCGAAAAAGGTATCCTCCAAAGTGATGTCACAGAGCCAACGAAAGACGAGAATGGTACTTATATCTTCTTTGAGCCAGACAATACACTCTTCAAGAACTATTCCTTCCACGACGACATCGTGGAGAATATGCTTCGCAACTATACCTATCTGAATTCCGGACTGGTTATCATGTATAACGGTCGTCGTATCGTGTCAAGAAACGGATTGGAAGACCTGTTGAAAGACCGTATGACGAACGATGCACTCTACCCTATCATCCACTTGCAGGGCGAGGATATCGAGATTGCCTTCACCCATACAAACCAGTATGGTGAGGAATACTATTCTTTTGTCAATGGTCAGCACACCATACAGGGTGGTACACACCAAAGTGCCTTCAAGGAACATATCGCAAGAACCATCAAGGAGTTCTTCGGAAAATACGAACCTGGTGATATCCGTACAGGTATGGTGGCTGCTATCTCTATCAATGTAGAAGAACCTATCTTTGAGAGTCAGACGAAAATCAAACTCGGTTCTACCACGATGGCGCCTGATGGAGTGAGTATCACCAAGTATGTGGGTGATTTCATCAAACAGGAAGTGGATAACTACCTCCACATTCATTCCGAGGTGGTGGAAGTCCTCGAACAGAAAATCAAGGACAGCGAACGTGAGCGTAAGGCGATTGCAGGTGTTACCAAGAAGGCGCGAGAGATGGCGAAGAAAGCCAATCTGCACAATCGTAAGTTACGCGACTGTCGTATCCATTTCAGTGATGTGAAGAACGACCGCAAGGAAGAGTCGAGTATCTTCATTACAGAGGGTGACTCTGCCAGTGGAAGTATCACCAAGAGTCGTGATGTGAATACACAGGCAGTATTCTCATTGAGAGGAAAACCACTCAACACGTTTAAGTTATCGAAGAAGGTCGTCTATGAGAACGAGGAGTTTAATCTCTTACAGGCAGCCCTCGATATAGAGGAAGGCCTTGACACCTTGCGATATAATAAAGTCATCGTAGCTACCGATGCCGATGATGACGGTATGCATATCCGTCTGCTGCTCATCACCTTCTTCCTGAAATTCTTCCCTGAACTGGTGAAGAAAGGACACGTATATGTGCTTCAGACTCCTCTCTTCCGTGTTCGTAACCGTCGTACGAAGATCAAGAACAAAGAGATGCGTGAGGATGGAAAGAAGGGAGATTTCGTCGTTCGCTACTGCTATAGTGAAGAGGAGCGTATCAAGGCCATACAGGAGTTAGGACCTGATCCTGAGATTACCCGATTCAAAGGTCTTGGCGAGATATCCCCAGAAGAGTTTGCTGGCTTTATCGGTCCTGATATCCGCATGGAGCAAGTGACGCTTCATAAGGATGACCAGATACAGAAACTCTTGGCATACTATATGGGTGATAACACGATGGAGCGTCAGAAATTCATCATTGACAACCTTGTCATTGAGGAAGACCGCCCTGAAGAAGAAGAGGAATACTAATATCTTACTTCCCTGAAACTATTTTCTTGATGTCGTTGAGTTTATTCAAAGCCTCAACGGGAGTAAGGTTATTGATATCCAAACCCAATATCTCATCACGGATTTGACAGAGGACAGGGTCGTCTAACTGGAAGAAGGAGAGTTGCATTCCTTCACGACTCTGGGCTATCTCTGCAGTGGGCTTGCCTACTGTGCCGACAGTGGCGTTGTCTGCCTCTAATTGTTTCAGGATGACATTGGCACGTTTCACGATGGATTTCGGCATACCAGCGATGTCTGCTACATGAATACCAAAAGAGTGCTCACTCCCACCCTTCTCCAACTTACGCAGGAAGATAACCTTGCCATCGACTTCCTTCACACTCACGTTATAGTTGCGGATGCGACTGAAATTCTTCTCCATCTCATTCAACTCATGATAGTGGGTGGCAAAGAGCGTGCGCGCCTGTGCCTTGGGCTGCTCATGCAAGTATTCGACTATCGCCCAGGCAATAGAGATACCATCGTAAGTTGAAGTGCCACGTCCTAACTCATCAAAGAGAACCAGTGAACGAGGCGTGACATTATTCAGGATATTGGCTGCCTCCGTCATCTCCACCATGAAGGTCGACTCACCCAAAGAGATATTATCGGAGGCTCCCACACGTGTAAAGATCTTATCCACCAAACCGATTCTCGCACTCTCTGCCGGCACAAAGGAACCTATCTGGGCAAGTAGTACGATGAGGGCTGTCTGACGCAACAGCGCCGATTTACCTGCCATATTCGGACCCGTGATGATGATAATCTGTTGGTGCTCGTTGTCCAACAACACATCATTAGGCACATAATGCTCATCCATTGGCAACTGTGTCTCAATGACAGGATGGCGACCCTGTTTGATGTCTATCACATTACTATCGTCAATCTGCGGACGGATATAATGGTTTTCCTCTGCTGTCTTCGCTGCAGACAACAGACAGTCGAGACGGGCAATAATGGCTGCGTTGGTCTGTATCTGTGGAATAAATTCCTGCAGGGCAATAACCAACTCGTTGAAGAGACGCTGTTCCAGTGAGAGAATCTTGTCTTCTGCACCAAGAATCTTCTCCTCGTATTCTTTCAGTTCCTGTGTGATATAGCGCTCTGCCTGAGCCAATGTCTGCTTACGCACCCAGTCGGCAGGCACCTTATCCTTATACGTGTTACGCACCTCTAAGTAATAGCCGAAGACGTTGTTATAACCAATCTTCAAGGAGGCGATACCTGTTGCCTGCATCTCACGCTCCTGTATCTGCATGAGATAGTCCTTACCAGAATAGGCAATATGGCGTAACTCATCCAACTCGGCATTCACCCCATCACGGATGATTCCACCCTTTGCGATTAACTGAGGCGGATCGTTGGTAATTTCACGCTCTATGCGGTCACGAACAGACTCACAAAGACTCAACCGCTCCCCTACTCTTTTCAGGGAATCGTTCTTCGCAAAAAGACTGGCTGTCTTGATAGGCTCTATCGCTTGCAAGGCAATCTTTAACTGTACCACCTCACGAGGTGTTACACGCCCTACGGCCACCTTAGAGATGATACGCTCCAAGTCACCGATACGATGCAGCTGGTCATCAATACATTGCCGAAATTCTGGTTCACGGAAGAAATAATCAACGATATCCAAACGGTCGTTAATCGGTTTTACCTCCTTCAAAGGAAACACCAGCCAACGACGTAACAGTCTGCCTCCCATTGGCGACACTGTATGGTCGATGACATCCAACAAAGACTTACCGCCTTCCTGCATCGTACCCACCAACTCCAAAGAGCGCACCGTGAACTTATCCAATCGGACATAACGTTCTTCTTCGATACGAGAAAGGGTGGTAATATGGGCTATTTGGGTGTGCAGTGTCTGGTCAAGATATTGCAGAATGGCTCCAGAGGCGATCATTCCATTCTTCAGATGATCCACACCAAAACCCTTCATGGTCTTCACATGAAAGTGCTTCAGTAACTTCTGGCTTGCCGTCTGCTCTGTAAACACCCAGTCATCGAGTTCAAAGGTACAATAACGTGTCCCAAAATATTTCTCGAAGTCATGCTTTCGAGCACGGTCATAAAGAATTTCCTTGGGTTGGAAACTGCCTAATAGTTTCTCGACATGCTCATAAGTACCTTCTCCTGTCAGAAACTCACCTGTTGAGATATCGAGGAAAGATACACCACAGGCTCCCTTTCCAAAATGCACAGCGGCAAGGAAGTTGTTCTCCTTATAGTTGAGCACATTATCTTGCATCGCCACACCAGGAGTCACTAACTCGGTGATACCTCGTTTCACCAGTTTCTTCGTAAGTTTCGGATCCTCTAACTGGTCGCAGATAGCCACACGCTTGCCAGCACGAATCAGTTTAGGAAGATAGGTGTCAAGGGCATGATGGGGAAAGCCAGCCATCTCGTCACCCTTCACTCCTGCCCCATTATTACGACGTGTCAAAGTAATACCTAAAATCTGCGCTGCTGTAATGGCATCCTCGCAATAGGTCTCATAGAAATCACCACAGCGAAACAACAATATCGCCTCAGGGTGTTTCGCCTTGAGGTCGAAGAATTGTTTCATCATCGGGGTGAGTTCTTTCTTTGCCATGCCTTTCTGTTATAAGCCACAAAGTTAGTTATTTTTTGATAAATCATCAAATTATTATGCATTTTTTTTCGCTTTCCAATTTTAATCGCTACCTTTGCAAATTATATAGATAAGAAAATAATACATATCGATATGGAATACAACTTTAGAGACATTGAACAAAAGTGGCAGAAAAGATGGGTAGAAATGAAAACCTATCGTGTCACAGAGGATCCAACAAAGAAGAAATTCTATGTGTTGAACATGTTCCCCTACCCTTCTGGTGCAGGCTTGCATGTAGGTCATCCACTTGGCTATATCGCCAGTGATATCTATGCACGCTACAAACGGCAACAGGGATATAACGTACTGAATCCAATGGGTTATGATGCCTACGGACTGCCTGCTGAACAATATGCCATCCAGACAGGTCAGCATCCAGAGAAGACAACCTTTGAGAACATCGACCGCTATCGCTCACAGTTGGATAAGATAGGTTTTTCGTTTGACTGGGAGCGTGAGGTACGCACCTGTGACCCAATCTACTATAAGTGGACGCAATGGGCTTTCCAGCGGATGTTCAAATCATATTACAGCACTTCATCACAAAAGGCACAGCCTACTATCAAACTCATTGAGCATTTTGAATTGATGGGTACAGAGAATTGTGGTGCACTTGGTACAGAGGAATTACAACTGATGAACTATCGTATCGCTTATCTTGCTGATACGATGGTGAACTGGTGTCCAAAACTGGGTACTGTTCTTGCCAACGACGAGGTGGTAGATGGTGTCAGTGTACGTGGCGGCTATCCTGTAGTACAGAAAAAGATGCGCCAGTGGTGTTTGCGTGTATCGGCTTATGCTCAGAGACTGTTGGACGGACTGGAGGAGATTGACTGGACAGAATCCCTGAAGGAGACGCAGCGTAACTGGATCGGTCGCTCTGAGGGTACAGAGGTAGAGTTCAAGGTCGCAGACTCAGATAAACACTTCACCATCTTCACTACCCGTGCCGACACGATGTTTGGTGTCACGTTTATGGTACTGGCTCCAGAGAGTGAACTCGTAGCAGAGCTTACCACTCCCGAACAGAAGGCAGAAGTTGAA
>CADCEW010000063.1 GCA_902800585.1 uncultured Prevotellaceae bacterium | reverse complement strand
TCAGCGACAAATTGACTCTATCCGTCATGAAATCCCTAAACTCAAGGGGAAAGACTTGATAGAGGCCTATTATAAGATTTACAATATCTGTTATTATGCTGGTGACGTGAAACAGGAGCGCAGCAGTATTACTGAATTGCTGGAAGAATCAGAGCGCCAAGGCGACATTAAGCGTCAGGGCACGGCACGAGTCGCTTTGTTGTATTACTATTATAACAATGATCTGATAGATTCGTTATTATCGGAATTCCCCAAACAGCAGCAGTTTCTGCTGAAATGTCAGGATTGGAAACTCTATTATGACTCATGGGTACTGATAGCCAATCATTATACCTTTACAGGACATAGCAATACTGCTTTGCGAGAACTGAAACACATGTATGAGGATGCCCAGAGCCGTCAGAATAATTATGGTATCGGACTTGCCTCATATGGAATGGGAAATGCCTATATGGACATAGGTTCTCATGAGGAGGCAATCCAGTCGTATGAGCGTTGTATCAAGGCGTTACAGAAGACAGAATTCGGAAATTCGACCTTGTTGGATGTCTATCCCTATTATTGCAGCGTACTCTCAGAGGTAAAGAATTACAAGCGAATGCTGGAAATCACAGACCTCTGGCGTGCCTATCTGGACTCCCATAAGAAAGAGTTGGGACTGGAAGGTGAGAAGGGTGGTAATACTTCCTATTATACCTATTATTATAACTCACGAGCCACTGCACTGATGGGACTGGGGAAACTCAATGAGGCAGAGGTATTGCTGAAGAAGGCGTATGAGACAACCAAGGACTTGAAAGACAACTCTCAGTTGACGGTTTGCTATAACCTGGGACAGTTGTATATGAAGAAAGGTGACTACGAGAAGGCCTTGGACTTCAATAACCAGATTATAGGGCGTTATACCGTTCAGGAAGATCCTTCTGGCGTGCTGATGTTGAAGAAACAACGGGCAGAGATTATGCTGCAATCCCATCATTTTGAGGAGGCGGCTGCTCTTTATAAGCAGGTGTTCTTCTTGGCGGACTCCTTGAATGTCAAGAGTGTGAAAAGTCAGTTGAATGAGTTTAATACGCTCTTCAAGGTTGATGAGTTGGAAAAGTCGAAACAGGAGGAGCATACGCGTCATGTGTATATTGTGCTGGGTGTGATTATCAGTGCGATGATTATCATTGGTATTGTTGGAATCTATTTCCTGAGACGACTGCATCAAAAGAACCGCGAACTGGCTGTGGCATTGGACCATGCGCAGGAGAGCGATCGTATGAAGACGGCTTTTGTACAGCATATCAGTCATGAGATACGTACGCCTCTGAATGTGATTACAGGCTTTGCACAGGTTATTGGTAATCCCAGTTTTAAACTAAGTACGGAGCAGCGCGAGAATATCGTGAACAGTATTGAGAGTAATACGCGTGAGATTACGAACTTTGTCAATGAACTTCTGGAGTTCTCTGAGAATGAAGGACAGAATCGTTATAGTATCACAGACGATATCAAGATCAATGAATTCTGTAACGACCTAATAAAAGCCGCTCAGATGGTGAATAACGGACGTCTGGAACTGATTTGTGACTCCCATGTGGACGATACAAAGACCATCAAGAGCAATTCACTGGCATTGCAGAGAATCTTGCGCCAGCTGATTGGTAACGGTATGAAATTCACAGAAAAGGGGAGTGTCACGCTCAGTACGGCTCTCTCAGATGATTTGTCTCAGTTGTTCATCAGTGTAACTGATACGGGTATAGGTATTCCAGCAGAGGTCCAGGATCGTATCTTTGAGAAATTCTATAAAGTAGATTCCTTCAAGAAAGGATTAGGCTTAGGCTTGCCTATGGCATACCGTATTGCCCATCAGTTAGGCGGAGATTTGCAACTGGATAAGGAATATACGGGAGGTACTCGCTTTGTTCTCTCGTTGCCGAATCAATAATTCCTCGGATTTATTTTGTATTTTGCTCGCTTCTTTGTAATTTTGCATCATGGCTCAGGCTATAATGACATACGATAGTGTTATGCGCGACTTAGAAGCGCGCCATTTCCTTCCCCTCTACTATCTGATGGGCGATGAGTCCTATTATATCGATAAGATATCGAATTGGATAGCGGAGAATGTATTACAGCCAGAGGAAAGGGACTTTAATCAGACTGTTTTATTCGGTTCAGACGTGACAGCATCACAGATTGTAGATGCTGCCAAGCGTTATCCTATGATGTCAGAATATCAGGTATTGATAGTCAAAGAGGCTCAGAATATCAAGAATACAGAGCCTTTAGAGAAGTATTTCAAGGCTCCGATGCCCTCAACAATCCTCGTGATGTGCCATAAAAACGGCTTTGTAGACGGTCGGAAAAAGGAATATGTGAAGGCCATCCAACAGGCTGGTGTGCTTTTTGAGAGCAGAAAACTGCGTGAACGTGACCTCCCAGCCTTTATAGAAGGCTATTTGCAGGCTAAAAACGTCACTATAGACCCTAAATCCACCCAGTTGATAGCAGACTCCATTGGTGCCGATTTAAGCCGTTTAGTGGGTGAATTAGACAAGGTTTTGCTGTCTTTGCCCCAAGAGGATAGGAGAGTGACACCTCAAGTCGTAGAGGATCAGATTGGAGTGAGTAAAGATTTCAATGGATATGAACTGAGAGATGCCATTGTCAATCGCAATATTTTCAAGGCAAATCAGATTGTGAAATATTTTGACGAGAATCCGAAGGCTGGAAGCATTTATTCTTTTCTCCCGTTGCTCTTTAATTATTTCCAAAATCTGATGTTAGCCCATTATTGTCCGCAGAAAAACAGTCAGGATAGGGTAGCAAAGTGGCTGGATCTGGGTAAAGAATGGCTTGCAAAGGAGTATATGACGGGCATGAAACACTATTCTGCCATGAAAGTGATGCAAATTTTGAGCAAAATAAGGGAAATTGATGCCAAAAGTAAGGGTTTAGACAACCCAAACACCCCTCCAGGAGAGCTGATGAGGGAGCTGATTTTCTTCATTTTGCACTAAAAAAGGGGCATTTTCAGTCTCTTTTTTTCTATTTCATCCAAAATCCTGAACATAAAAAAGTGGGCTCAAATGTCGATGCAGAAAGCATTCTTTCTCTTTTTACCCCCTCTATATTTCGCGTATTTTGAATCCTTTCGGTCATTTGTTCTGGTTTCCTCAAAATCTTCAAAAAAACGCTGTTTTTTGGCCTAAATATTTAGGATTAAG
Organism: uncultured Prevotellaceae bacterium; assembly: GCA_902800585.1. Lineage (GTDB taxonomy): Bacteria > Bacteroidota > Bacteroidia > Bacteroidales > Bacteroidaceae > Prevotella. The sequence continues at coordinate 12,192 of CADCEW010000063.1, read as the reverse complement.
CAATTTTAATATTTTATTTTGTTGATTTTAGAATGTAAGCCACTTAAGAAGTTTTGATGATGTTTAGAAACAAAAACGACTATTATTTACATTTGTTACATATTTTAAAGGTGAAAATATAACTTTGAAAACCTAAAAATCCCTTTATAGATAGGGCAGATACTTAAAATACAAATAGGCATTTTTGATATAACTCACTAAAAATCTGATGTTTATACGATATTATTCACTTGAATCACGAAGATTTCCCAACTATTTAGGCTTGTAAACTTGCATATTTACTACTATTTCCCGATACATAGAACATATAAAGTACAAAAACCCAGATAGTTATATCATTTCTATTCGAAATTATTACGACTACATATTTACATGCCTTCTTTCAGGTTCAGAAATGTAATATACAATCGTTTAGTGTTGTATATAAGTTGTAAAAGTTCGCAATTCAAAACGTAAACTTTGCAAAATAAAATTCTCTCTACAAATGTTGCATATCTCAGAAAATTGTTTTATCTTTGTAAAGTGAACGAAAAATGGGCATTTTTGCCTAAAAAATGACTTGACGAGAATATGAAAGACAGAATTAAGCACATCATGGAAGAGCAGCACATGAGTCAACAAGTGTTTGCTGATTTTATTGGTTTGTCACCCGCAACTCTGAGTAGTATCTTCAATGGAAGGACCCGCCCTACCCTCAATATCGTCGAGGCGATCAAAAATAAGATACCTACTATCAGTACTGATTGGCTTCTGATGGGTGTCGGAGATATGTATATTAGCCCATCTACAGGGGATTCTACGAGTTCTGACACTTCTCAACAGTCATCTATGGAACCGATGTTAGACTTCGATCAACCCGTTTCGAACCTCTCCAGAACTCCTATTTCTCAAGGTGTACATAACACACTATTGGAAAATAACCCACAAATTTTGAAAATAGTTGACAAAGAGCCTCGAAAAGTTACAGAAATCAGGGTCTATTACGACGATCAAACCTACGAGACATTTGTTCCGATGAAGTCTAAATGAGAACACATTTATTTGTGTTCTCGTTTTTTTTTAGTAATTTCGCAGCCAAATAATATAATAAGGTATATGAAAAAGTATATTCTTGACCTGACTGTAAAACAGGCAGAACATATCAGTCCTAAGCATGTTCTACTTCGTTTGACAGACAATAAACATCTTCCAGAGATGCTCCCAGGGCAGTTTGTAGAGGTGCGTGTAGATGGTTCTGAGACCACTTTCCTACGCCGTCCTATCTCCATTAATTTCGTGGATAAGGCCAATAACGAACTGTGGCTTCTGGTTGCGATGATAGGTGATGGTACTCGTCGACTGGGTGAGTTGAAGGTTGGCGATATGGTAAACTGTGTATTACCGTTGGGTAATGGTTTTACGATGCCGCAGCAAGCCTCAGAGCGTATCCTATTAGTAGGCGGAGGCGTGGGCGTAGCTCCATTATTGTATATGGGTGCTGAGATGAAGAAAGCAGGTATTGAGCCTACATTCCTTTTAGGAGCCCGCACAAAAGCCGATTTGTTGGAAATAGATTTGTTTCGCCAGTATGGACTTGTCTTCATCACAACGGAAGATGGTTCAGAGGGTGAGAAAGGCTTTGTTACCAATCATTCCGTCCTACAACACGAGCATTTCGATCGTATTGCCACCTGTGGTCCTAAGCCTATGATGGTAGCTGTGGCTCGCTATGCGCGACAGGCTGATATCGAGTGTGAGGCTTCTTTGGAGAATATGATGGCATGCGGCTTGGGAGCTTGTCTGTGTTGTGTGGAGAAAACCATAAAGGGCAACCTCTGTGTATGTAAGGAAGGACCAGTATTTAACGTAAAACAGTTGTTATGGCAGATTTAAGCGTCAAGATAGGTCGTCTGTCCCTGAAGAATCCAGTGATGACGGCATCAGGAACTTTCGGGTATGGTCTGGAGTTTGCAGACTTTATTCCCTTGGATGGTTTAGGTGGTATTATCGTCAAGGGCACCACTTTGAATCCTCGTGAGGGTAATGATTATCCGCGTATGGCAGAGACGCCACAGGGAATGCTTAACTGTGTGGGACTTCAGAACAAGGGTGTTAACTATTTCTGTGAGCATATCTATCCGCAAATCAAGGATATCGATACGAATATGATTGTCAATGTCAGTGGTTCCTCTCCAGAAGACTATGCAGAGTGTGCCGCCCGTATTGATGCCCTGGAAAAGATTCCTGCCATCGAGTTGAACATCTCTTGTCCCAATGTCAAAGACGGAGGTATGGCGTTTGGAGTCACTTGTGCTGGGGCAGAGAGTGTGGTAAAAGCCGTTCGTGAGCGTTATCACAAGACCTTAATCGTGAAACTATCGCCCAATGTGACGAATATTTCGGAGATAGCACGTGCCTGTGAGGCACAGGGAGCCGATAGTGTCTCTTTGATTAATACGCTGATGGGTATGGCGATTGATATCGAGAAGCGTCGTCCTGTTTTGAGCATCAATACAGGCGGACTCAGCGGACCTGCCGTCAAACCTGTTGCTTTACGGATGGTTTGGCAAGTGGCAAAAGCCGTCAAGATACCCGTAGTTGGTTTAGGTGGTATCATGAGTGCGAAGGATGCCATCGAGTTCTTTATGGCAGGAGCAACAGCCATAGAGATAGGAACGGCGAACTTTATCGACCCTGCTGTCACGATCAAGGTGCGTGATGGTATCAATGACTGGCTGGATCAGCATGGATGCCAGTCTGTATCCGAGATAGTAGGCTGTATTTAAGTCAGGATTTTGTGTGGTATGATAAAAATTTGAGAGCAGTCAAATGACTGCTCTCAACCAACACAAAAACTAAACTAGACTTAACTAAAACTAATTGGAGAATTTCTCAACCCCCACAATTGCAAATGCAAAGATAGTATAATTATTTTAATCGGCAAGACATTTTATCTATTTTTTTGCATATTTGATACAAAAAAATATCATTTCACAGTTTTGTAAAGCAAATAATAGTCCAAAATAGTCATTGCCGTCATGGCCTCCACAACAGGCACTGCCCGAGGCAAAACACAAGGGTCATGACGTCCTTTTGCTGTGAGTTTTGTTGGGTTGCCATCAATATCTACAGTGCTTTGTTCGCGGAGTAGGGTAGCCACAGGTTTGAAAGCCACGCGGAAATAGATATCCTCACCATTACTGATGCCTCCTTGGATGCCTCCGCTATGGTTGGTCAGCGTCTTGATTTTGCCATAGTCATTCACAAAGACATCGTTTTGTTCAGAGCCTCTTCCTGCTGCTCCTTCGAAGCCTTCGCCATATTCAAAGCCTTTCACCGCATTAATACTCAGCATCGCAGCCCCCAAGGCAGCATGTAACTTACCGAATTCAGGCTCGCCAAGTCCTGCTGGACAGCCTTTCACCACACAAGTGATGACACCACCGATAGTATCTCCTTCTGCTTTTACCTGTGTAATCAGTTGTACCATCTCGGCAGCCTTCATGGGGTCGGGACAGCGAACGATATTCGTTTCCGTCAGGGAGAGGTCGTATTTCCTGTAGTCGCGATCCAGACAGATACTTCCGACCTGTGAGGTATAGGCATTGATCTGTATGCCTAATTGACGCAAAGCCAGTTTGGCAAGTGCGCCAGCCACTACACGACTGATAGTGATGCGTGCAGAAGATCTGCCGCCTCCCCGATAATCACGGTTTCCGTATTTAGTATAATAGGTATAGTCGGCATGGGATGGACGGAACATCTGGCGCATATTCTCGTAATCCTGCGAGTGCTGGTTCGTATTCCTCACAATGAAACCGATAGGACATCCTGTGGTACGTCCCTCAAACACGCCACTCAGCAGTTCCACGATGTCGCCCTCTTGTCTGGAAGTGGTGATACTGCTTTGTCCAGGGCGACGGCGGTTCAGTTCACTTTGGATGAAGTCCAAGTCGACTTCAATACCAACGGGCATGCCGTCCACAACGCCGCCGATAGCCTCACCGTGGCTTTCTCCGAATGTTGTCAGTGTGAATATGTTACCAAATGTATTCCTCATATCGGTGCTATTAGCTATTGGCTATTAGTGGCAGTGACCGCAGTCACAGCCTTTTCCGTGCTCGTGTTCGCAGTCGCCGTCGCAATGGTCATGATGGCATCCGCCGCCACATCCGCTGCAACCGCCGCTCATCCTATTAATCATACCTTGGATTTCCTCGTTCGTTGCCTCACGGTTCTCCAGTACTTTTCCTTCAAAGTGCAAGGTCTCGCCTGCAAGTGGATGGTTCAGGTCAACCTTCACCTTCTCTTCTCCTATCTCCACAATCCTGCCGTAGAAGCGGTTGCCGTCCTCGTTTTGCAAGGGAACGACAGCATCGACGTAGATATGCTCGTGGTCGAAATGGCCGTTGATGCTGAACACTTCACGGTCTAAGTCAATCACATGCGTCTCGTCATAGTCGCCATAAGCCTCTTCTTTATCAAGGGAGAAATCGAATGTCTCGTCTTTCTGCAGGTTGACGATATTCTTCTCAAAGGCATCCAGGGCGATGCCGAAACCACTGATGAAGTGGAAAGGCTGCTCTTCCGTAGCCTCTTCCATCATCTCCTTACCGTTGTCTCCATCTACATAGAGGCGGTAACTCACAGCAATGTATTTGTTAGATGTATTGCTCATAATCTCTTCTTTTTTCTATTTTGGTTGCGAAGGTACGAATAAATTTTCAAATAGGCAAGAATTCTTTGATAGAAGTCAAGATTTTGGGGTGTTTGCGCACACAGAAGGTTAAAATGTTTGGCTCATAACGAAAAACACCATACCTTTGCACTCGACAATGAGAGTCAAGTGCGATTGCGAGCTGCGGCTCAGCATAGCTCGAGCGAGCTCAGCTCTGCGTTCACCTTACATCGCAATTGTCATCGTCAATCAGTTAGAGAACTGAGCGATTAAAAGTAATGAGCCCCATATATAAATAAGGTAAACACAAATACAAGGGGCATATGTATAATTAAAAGAAAAGAAAGGGTAACGAAAATGAAAAGATTGTTTTTAACCGTAGTTGCAATGTTGAGCATGACGCTCACATTTGCTGAGAACGAGAACGTTAACAGTGTAAACAATGCTGAGGCTTACAATCTGAGTGTGAACATCGATCGCCTTAGTAAAGCTCTGGGTCTTGAGGATGACTTGAAGGAGGCTGTGGCTGAGATTCACAAGACATTCTGCGCAGAGATGGTATTCGCCACTCAGTATGACAAGGAAGAGCGTGATGCTCGCGTAAATGCAGCCATCAAGAAGGATTTGGGTTACATGAACTACCTTCTCAATCCTGAGCAGTACAGAAAGTACGTGATGTTGCTGAACGCTACGATGAGCAACCGTGGCCTGAAGTAATTTACACAGAGTAATAAACCAATTGAGCACCATCCTACATCAGGATGGTGTTTTTTTTGTCTAAAATTTGGAGATTACCTTAATAATTACTATCTTCGCACACAGAAACTTAAAACAAAGGAATATGAAAAGCGTAAAAGTCATTTTATTGTCCATCGTCGCAATGTTGTTAGTCAGTTGCGGCACAACATCCACAGTGCCCATCACAGGACGTAAACAGAACCTGTTGGTTAGTGACGAACAAGTACTCAGCCTGAGCAATCAGCAGTATCAGGAGTATATGAAGTCGGCTAAGATTTCTACCAATGCCACCCAGACTGCGATGGTGAAAAGGGTAGGACAGAATCTTGCCAATGCTGTCGTGAGCTACCTGAATGCCAATGGTTTGGGGGCAGAGGTCTCTCAGTATAAGTGGGAGTTCAACCTCGTGCAGGACAAGCAGGTGAATGCTTTCTGTATGCCTGGAGGTAAGATTGTGGTGTATGAGGGTATCCTTCCTGTGACACAGGATGAGGCTTCCCTTGCCATCGTGTTAGGACATGAGATAGCCCATGCGGTGGCAAAGCACTCTGCGGAGCGACTGAGTAATGCCTACAAACAGCAGTATGGTATGCAGATCCTTGGTGCTGTGGCTCAGGGAGCTGGTGTCAGCTCTACCATCACCCAGTTGGGAACACAGGTGTTAGGCGTGGGTGCCCAGGCTTGGTCTTCAGGTTTCTCTCGTAAACAGGAGAGTGAGGCAGACCACATGGGACTTATCTTTGCAGCGATGGCAGGCTATGACCCACAGGTTGCTGTGAATTTCTGGCAGCGTATGTCATCGGCAACAGGTGGCGGCTCGTCTTCCATCTTCAGCGACCACCCCACGGATGCCACGCGTATCAAGCAGATTCAAGGCTGGTTGCCTGAGGCGAAGAAGTATTATAAGCCAACAGGTTCCGTCAGCAGCAGCAAGTCTTCTGTTAAGAGTTCAGGCAAGACCATTAAGATATCTTCTAAGAAGAACAAAAAGTAATGAAGAAAACATTCTTACTCTTGTTTGCGGCTTTTGCCCTCACGGCAACGGCTCAGACTGCTGGTGGCGGCATCTCTGCGCAGATGCTCCAACAGATGGAACGCCAGTATGCTGCACAGCCGGCTAACAAGGCCTTGCGTAATGCGCTGGCTTCCAATGCCATTGATAACTTGACGAAGAACCATGCGAATGCTGGGGCGCTGGATACTTATTTTGGTATCGAGACGAAGAAACAGTCTATTCACGACCAGCAGTCGAGTGGTCGCTGTTGGATGTTCAGTGGACTGAATGTGCTGCGTGCCAACTTCGCCCAGCGTACTGACTCGCTGACAGTGGAGTTCTCGCAGGCTTACCTGTTCTTCTACGACCAGTTAGAGAAGGCAAACCTCTTCCTGCAAGGTGTTATTGATACAGCCAAGGAACCCATTGATGCCCAGCGCGTGCAGTTCTTCTTCAAGACACCGATAGGCGATGGCGGCACTTTCTGTGGTGTTGCCGACTTGGCAGAGAAATACGGACTGGTGCCGATGGCGATACAGCCAGAGACGTTCTCGGCAGAGAATACTTCACGAATGGCTGCACTCATCAAGTCAAAACTGCGTGAATATGGATTGCAGTTGCGTAAGATGGTGGCTGAGGGCAAGAAGCCAGCAGATATCCAACGGGCGAAAGAAGAGGCGTTGTCGCAGATTTACGGCATGTTAGTGATGACGTTAGGCGAGCCTGTGAAGGAGTTTACTTATGCCTTCCGCAACAAGGACGGCAAGCAGTTGACACAGGCCAAGCGCTATACGCCGAAATCGTTCTATGATGAAGTGGTGGGCGGACCTATCAATGGCACGTTCATCATGGTGATGAACGACCCTCGTCGTCCATATTATAAGACATTTGAAGTAGAGTACGATCGTCATACCTATGATGGACATAACTGGAAATACCTGAATCTGCCGATGGATGACATCGAGCAACTGGCTGTCGCTTCACTGAAGGATGGTCGCAAACTCTATTCCAGCTATGATGTGGGTAAGCAACTCGATCGCAAACGCGGCTATGCCGATACGGAGAATTTTGACTATGCTTCCTTGTTTGATACCACCTTTGGCATGACGAAGGCTGAGCGCATCAGCACCTTCGATAGTGGTTCCACGCATGCGATGACGCTGACGGCTGTCGATGTCGACGCCAATGGCAAGGCTACCAAGTGGAAGGTGGAGAACTCATGGGGCGCCTCGTGGGGACAACAGGGTTGTCTGATTATGACGGACCGTTGGTTCCGCGAATATATGTTCCGCCTTGTCGTCAACAAGAAATACGTCTCCGACAAGCTCTTGAAAGACTACGAGCAGAAGCCCGTGATGGTCATGCCTGAGGACCCATTGTTCCAAGAGGACCGTTAAGGAATGAAACGACTGATATTCATGCTTTTCCTTATAGCCCTGTTGCCTGTAAGCAGCAGGGCACAGGAGGATGATGAGGATATCTATGCCACGCAGGATCTCAACGAGGTAGTGATTCTGGCAGATGGAACGACCTTCGAGGAGTACTTGGTGAAGCAGGTACTTGAGAATGCCAAACCACTGAAGAAACGCGTACAGACCCTGAATTATTCCGTTACGTGTAATATGTTCAAGGACTTGGACCTGAAACAGATGTCCAATCGTCGCACTATCACCTTTGCAGCCAGACTTGCTGGCTATGGACAGATTCTGTCGGCACTGATGGAACATAAGGTTTTTGGTATCACGATGGCTGAGGATGTCTTGTTTAATAAAGGCAAGATCAAGACCTCCAATGTGCGTATGGTAGAGATGAAGCAAGAGCTGACGCCCAAGCAGATAAAGTCATTCCTGAAACACGACAACATCATGAGCTTCAACGTCTATGACAAGTTCTACGAGCAGGTACGTGACAAGGCCAAGGAACTGAAGAAGAAGTATCGGAAGAAGCAGGAGACAGGTATGAAATATCGTTGATGACTGCTGGCAGATTAAGAGGATAGATTATACGGAGGGACAGAACAAGATGCACTTTGAGTTCAGTGAAATAAAACCAGACCTCTTCCTGCTCACAAAAGGCAATGCCAAGATATACCCTGACCGAAAGAAATGGCCTAATGGCTACATCACCCTCCAGTTGACATATACTTACAAGTAATCTTCGCCCATTAACCTACTAAGCCATTAACCTGTCTCTAACCTACTAAGCCATTAACCTATTAAGCAATTAACCTGACTATACTCGTAAACTGTTTTCATCGAGCAGAAACTCGTATATATTCATATATATAATGCCATCATTGTCTTGATAGCGACTGATGAGATCTTCAGTTATCACAAATTTCTTGAAACTATCGTTGATACTCTTCAGACTGCGCACTTCTTGCTCACGTTTCTCCTCTGTAGGCAGACGCAATGCAGACTGGATGTAATATCGTTGACTGCCAATATTGCAGACGAAGTCCACTTCTAACTGCTTGCGTACACTAACCCCATTGGCATCTTTTTCATTCTTCACGACTACACCAACGTCTACACTCATACCCCGTAGTCGTAGTTCATTATATATAAGATTCTCCATCATGTGAGTTTCCTCTGGTTGCCGGAAATTGATTCTGGCATTACGTAATCCTAAATCAGAAAAGTAATACTTTGCTGGTGTGTCTATATACTTTCGTCCCTTAATGTCATAGCGCACGGCTTTTTCTATGAGAAAGACATCCTGTAATATATCCAGATATGCCTTGATGGTGGTATGTGAGATGTTGCTGTGCTTTACTGTCTGGAAAGTATTCTCAAGTTTTGTCGGATTAGTAAGACCTCCAATGGACGACGCCACAACGTCAATCAACTCTTCCAAGTCATCATCGTTCTTTATCTTGTAACGTTCCTTGATGTCAGTAAGGTAGGTCTTCTTGAAGAGTCCCTTTAAGTACTCCGCTTTCCGCTCTATTGTAGAATAATCAAGAATCTTCGGTAGTCCGCCATAAAGCATATACTCCTCCAGTCCTTTTTCTCTGGTGCCTTGATAGACAGACATGAATTCACGAAAGCATAACGGAGTAATCTTTATCTCATCTCCACGTCCTCGAAACTCAGTAATCACATCTTTAGAAAGAAATTTTGAGTTACTGCCTGTAACATAGACATCAGCATTTTCTATACTCAGATAACTATTCAACACATCCTCAAACTCATTCACATATTGTACTTCGTCAAGCAAGATGTAATACATCTGTTTGTCGGTCATGCGACTGTCTATATAATGAAGCAATGCATCAGGATCACGAAGCGCTTTATTACGGCGGTTTTCCAAATCCACCTTTATGATGTGATTATCTTCAATACCTTCTTCTTTCAAATGATGACAGAAGAGATTGAAAAGCAGATACGACTTTCCGCAACGGCGCACACCAGTAACTACTTTTATCATCCCATTGTGCTTACTTTCAATGAGTTTCCTTAGATGAATATCCCTTTTTATCTCCATTCTATTAACTTTTTTTGCGTAAATACGCTATTTTCGTTTGCAAATATACAATAATCATTCGGATATGCCAACTAATTTGGCAACTTTTTTTGCGTAAATACGCATATTTAGATAATATCGTTATGTATAACCTCTAACCTACTAACCTACTAAGCCATTAACCTATTAAGCCACTAACCTTTTTACTTCAACTTGATAATATCGCTCCAGCGAGTCGTCGGATTCTTGCTCTTGTGATCATGCTTGATAGCATTGGCAAAGACATCAGCACGACCTTTGCCATTCTTCTGCGTGTACTGCCTGCTGCCTATCACTATCGTTTCAGAGCCATTCAGTTTATTGATTCTGTCGATGACAGCATCCAGGCGTTTATACTTCTCTATCTGTTCTGCGTGGATGTCGAAGAGGTCTTGCTGGATAGGCGACTGTGGCGTGATACCCATCACGATGACACCTGCCTTCTTATATTGGTAGCCCTCCCGAAAGATGCTCCTTAGTACATCTGTCGCAGCTCGTACAATCATGATGGTGGAACTGGTAGGCGTCAACTGGTAGGCGTCACCAGACGTGTCTCCTGAAAATTCCAGTACTGTGCCAAGTCCTCACGAAAGACATTCGTATTCACGAAGACACCCACGATAGAGGCAACTGCAATCAGAAATGCGTAATCTCTTACAACAGGAGGAAACAAGCAACAAGGAATTGAAATCACTCTTTGAAAAGTTGGGCTACATATTGTGATTCTTTCCAGTTCTTAAAGGATTGGAAAGAATCGTAATGTTATAAATACTTAAATAATTGCATATATTTAAATAAATTCTTTCCAATCCTTGCAATATTGGAAAGAATTGTATATATTTGCACCCATAAACATATATGAGTATAACATCATGATAGAGAGACCGCCAGTTATCACAGACCAAGACTTAGCGATTGTAATGCTTGACAAGTCTAAAAGGCCCACTGAAAAGTTGAGTGCGTTGATTGACAAAATCAACGACGATTACGAATATTGGGATACTGTCAAATATAAGAACCGCCCAGAAGGTTGCACTTCTGCACAGGAATTGTGGCTCCGTGTAAAGGCCTCAAGAATCTCCTGTACTGTATTTGCATGGGATAAATACAACGTGAACTTTGGACTTACCAATAAGATGCAACGGCTATGCCATGAGTTCGACATGAATTTTGGTGGTTCGTGGGAAACAACTTCGGTCATACCCAGTGAGAGTAGAGAACGCTATCTTGTAAGTTCTTTGATGGAAGAAGCTATTTTCTCCAGCCAGATGGAAGGTGCTGCAACTACTCGTAAGGTGGCAAAGGACATGTTACGCAGGCAAATTACGCCTAAGGATAAGTCTCAGCAGATGATAGCCAACAACTATCAAACCATTCGCTTCATTGTGGAGAATAAACATGTTCCTCTTACACCAGAGTTGGTTTTGCATATACATCAGCTTATGACGGATAATACGTTAGCCAATCCACTGGATGCAGGAAGGCTTCGTGAAAACGATGAGGTGGTTGTGGAAGATGGCATCACTCATGAAGTTGTTCACCAACCACCTTCGCATAAAGAACTGCCTACATTCCTTAAAGAATTATGCAGATATTTCAATGAGACCAATGCACGTGTATTTGTTCACCCTATCATTCGTGGTATCATCATCCATTTCATGGTGGCTTATATGCATCCCTTTGTTGATGGCAACGGACGTACTGCACGTGCTTTGTTTTACTGGTATATGTTGAAGCAGGGCTATTGGCTGACAGAATATCTGTCTATTTCCCGTGTTATTGCCGCCACTAAGAAATCGTATGAGAAAGCCTACCAATATGTAGAGGCAGATTTCAATGATTTAGGCTATTTCATTGCCTATAATCTTAAAGTACTTGATCAATCTTTCAAGCAGCTTCAGAACTATATCAAGAAAAAGCAGGAGGAGAAGGTTCTTGCTAACACTTTCTTGCAGTTGGGTGACATCAACGAGCGCCAGGCTCAGATTATTCGCATGTTTATGGAGAATCCGAAAGAGGTTGTCACAGTGAAGGATCTGCAGAACAAGTTTATGGTTACTCCTACGACAGCCAAGAGCGATATTGTGGGATTGTTGAAGCGTGGCTTGCTTGACGAGATTGCATTTAATAAAGTGAAACGTGGATATGTAAAAGGACAAAAATACGATGATATTGTAAAAGACTTAGAATTCAGATGACAACATACAAGCGTTTAGGCGACTATATCAGAGAAGTGAATGTTCGTAACCGGGATTTGAAGGTTACGAAACTTGCTGGGTGTGAGCATTTCGAAGGAGTT
>CADCEW010000062.1 GCA_902800585.1 uncultured Prevotellaceae bacterium | reverse complement strand
CGTACCGACGAGCAGAGTGGTCAGACCATTATCTCCGGTATGGGTGAGTTGCACCTCGATATCATCATCGACCGTCTGAAGCGTGAGTTCAAGGTAGAGTGTAACCAGGGTAAGCCCCAGGTGAACTACAAGGAGGCCATCACTAAGACTGTCATGGGTTACCGTGAGGTTTATAAGAAGCAGTCTGGTGGTCGTGGTAAGTTCGCTGATATCATTGTGAACGTCGGTCCTGTTGATGACGATTGGAACATCAAGGAGAACGGTGGCTTGCAGTTTGTCAACGAAGTGAAGGGTGGTAACATTCCTAAGGAGTTTATCCCCTCTATCCAGAAGGGCTTCGAGGCAGCCATGAAGAACGGTATCCTCGGTGGCTATCCTGTAGACTCACTGAAGGTTGTCGTTGTCGATGGTTCATTCCACCCCGTTGACTCTGACCAGTTATCCTTCGAGATTGCCGCTCAGATGGCTTACAAGGCTGTATGCGCTCAGGCTAAGCCTGTGCTGATGGAGCCTATCATGAAACTCGAGGTAGTTACTCCTGAGGAGAACATGGGTGATGTCATCGGCGACCTGAACAAGCGTCGTGGACAGGTTGAAGGTATGGATGAGGCTCGCAGTGGTGCCCGTGTCGTTAAGGCAATGGTTCCCCTGTCAGAGATGTTCGGTTATGTAACCGCTCTGCGTACCATCACTTCTGGTCGTGCCACCAGTTCTATGGAGTACGATCACCACGCTCCTCTGTCAAGTCAGTTGGCTAAGGCTGTTCTTGAAGAGGTCAAGGGCCGTGCCGACCTGGTTTAAGATTCAGAGTAATCAGAATAATCAGAAAACAACGCTGTTGAGCAAATGACTCTTTAGCAGCGTAAATAGTAAAATAGTTAAATTATTAAATTGTAAAGATTATGAGTCAGAAAATTCGTATCAAGCTGAAGAGCTACGACCACAAACTCGTAGACAAGTCAGCAGAGAAGATTGTGAAGGCTGTCAAGGCTACCGGTGCTATCATCAGTGGTCCTATCCCCCTTCCCACTCACAAGCGTATCTACACCGTCAACCGCTCTACCTTCGTCAACAAGAAGGCTCGTGAGCAGTTCCAGTTGTCAGACTACAAGCGTCTGATTGACATCTACAGTTCAACAGCCAAGACTGTTGATGCTCTGATGAAACTCGAACTCCCTAGCGGCGTTGAGGTAGAGATCAAGGTATAGTAACAAATACTGTTTATATACAAAGAAAGGAACTCCGCTTCAAGTGTGAGTTCCTTTTTTAAAATAGTATCAGTATGAGAAAGCCTTTGTTCGTTGTAATATTAATTGGAATACTGTTGACTGGGACACTTCAAGCCTCTGCCCAGAAGGTCTATAAACTCAATCGTTTCGTGGACAGCGTGCTGACGGTGAGATACTGGCGTACCAATATCGACACGAACTACGTCACTCGTCCACAGACGAAATGGACACTGGTAGGACGTTTCAATGTGTCGGGAGCACGGATAAGGTCAACGGGAACGGACAACGGACAGCATTTCGAGACGAAACTCCAGGCAGACACCCTGCCAAAAAGTCTCTTGTTCCAAGGCTTGGGACACCTGGAAAGTAGCTTACATTCGACCAGTTTGTAGGCTTTATTCATGTCGAAAAGAGGCTTTATTCTCTCCTATTTTTCTACATGAAATTTTAAAAACTAATGTTACTTCTGTTACTTTGCAAAACTATTTGATAATCAGAGAATTGTCGGTAACAAAATAGTAACAAAAGTAACAAAATATGGCGATTTTACAATAAAATAATACAGAAACCCACCACTTTTCTATGAGATAGGCGGCACCTTTCGCATGGATAGGCGGCACCTATCGACCCGTTTGCTCGTACCTATCGAGTGGATAGGCGGCACCAAACTCGGAGCCTTCGAGCTCCTTTTTTTTCTCTCCATTTGGAAGTTTCATAAATTTTTCGTACTTTTGCAAATATCAATGGTATTAACAAATTAACGTAAAACGATAATAATAACTGCAGGTAAGATAGAGTAAGAAAATAAACTTGTAATATGAACATCAAACTACACACTCCAAAAAGTCTGAAGATGGGCAGCGGAATGAACTCGTTGAAGCAATTCCTGCTGTCGATTGTCGCCATCCTCTTCACCACCTGTGGCATGTGTGTAGCTCAGCATATCCCTCAGGTTCCCGACTATCATGATGCTACCATGTGGATTACAGTGGAGGACGACTCTACTGGTACGGGTGCCGATGTGTTCTATGTCGTATCGACGTGGGAAGAGGATTGGAAGACGGCAGACAGTGTTGTTTGTCACTATGCCGATGTGTGGAACCCTATCCACCGTGAGCACATGGCTACGGAAATCAACAAGGTGGCAGCGTATATGTCACCCGGCAATCGATTCTATGCGCCTTTCTACCGCCACACGACGATAGAGGCATTCATGATGCAGAATCAGGACAGTACCCAGAATCGTGTCCGCATGGCGATGGATGATGTTTGTACGGCATTCGACTACTTTCAGAGCCATCGCGACCAGAGTCGTCCGCTCATCATTGCAGGATTCAGTCAGGGCGGTATCGCCGTAGTGGAACTGTTGAAGCACATGAGTGACGAGACCTATAGTCAGTTGGCGGCAGCCTACGTCTTGGGCTATAAGGTGACACCGGAAGACACATTACAAACCAACCATATCAAGGCAGCGCAAGGTGAGACGGATACGGGTGTCACCATTTGTTATAACACGGTGAAGGACGTGAAATACATTCAGTCTGTCATTGCAGCCACCTGTATAGGAATCAACCCCGTGAACTGGCGTACAGATGCTACGCCAGCCATTCTCCACGACACCATTACTGTCACCCTCTCCCCAGAGTACCATGTACTCGTCGTCAGTGGTTATAGTGGCTCAGAGTATCCCGCCTACAAAGGCTTCATCAATGTGGGTGATATCCATAGTTGCGAACCGTGGCTCTACAGCGAGTGCCTCCAAAAGAACATCCATATACGGGCGAAGGAGTGGCGCAAGCTTCACCAGCCCACTATCACCTGTATCCGGGAACGTGGCAAACTGCTGTTAGGAACCACAGGCGACTATCGACCACTCTCGTATGGCACCCTCCGACAACTCCATGAGAAGTCCGGGCTGGTGTATGCTTATTAAATCCATACGGTGTATTCTAACGAATCGGGAGCCTTCGGGCTCCTTTTTTTATGCCTTTTTCTTTGTCGTTTAAAAGAATCTTCGTACCTTTGACCAGAAAATAATAACATAAGATATGAAACAAAAGAAACTGTGGGCACTTGCCGTCTTTTTCATCATCATCATTTGTGGTGTATGTGTACTCACTTGCTCCAAGGATGGTAAGGAGAATCCCGTAGTGAGTCCTACTGACGATAGCAGTCAGTTTGTAACCATCACTGACGTGGTGCCCGATGTCATCCTGGAAATCCGTTACTTCAGTACTTATAACTTCGTGGGTAGCCGTATCGACGGCTATGAGGAACCTACGGCACTGCTTACCAAGCAGGCTGCCGATAGTCTGAAAGCAGTGAGCGACGATGTCGTTCAACAGGGCTACCGTCTGAAGATTTACGATGCCTACCGTCCGCAGAAGGGCGTTGACCATTTCGTGCGCTGGGCAGCGAATCTCCCCGACACGCTGATGAAGGCCTATTTCTATCCCGACCTCGACAAGAGTGTGCTCTTTGATCAGGAATATATCATGGAAAAGAGCGGTCATACGCGTGGCTCTACCCTTGACCTGACACTGTTTGACATGGCGACGGAGAAGGAACTTGATATGGGCGGTACTTTCGACTGGTTCGGTCCCGAAAGCCATCCCGACTTCTGTGGTAATCCAGAGACAGGTGAATATACTGGCGACAATTCAAAGAGTCCTGCCAATCCGAAACGTAGTATCACTCCCGAGCAGTTCAAGAACCGTATGATTCTGCGTCAGGCAATGCTCCGCCATGGCTTCAAGCCTTTCGACACCGAGTGGTGGCACTTCACACTGAAGAACGAACCTTTCCCCGACACTTACTTCACCTTCCCTGTCAAGCAGATAAAATAAGAGGTAAAACAAAATCAGATGTGCTCCGCCGTTTGTCCATCGTAGTTTAACGATATATGATATAAATGATGGGATGATGATGAGGTCATCCCATTATTTTTTGTTACCTTTGCGCCCGCTTTTGAATAAATATAGAAGGAATCGAGGGAATGGTTTGTTCGAGGGCTTTCTATCACTCATTCCAATGCCTGTTTAGGGGGTAAAGGAATGCCTCCGTCACTTCGTTCCAGGCATTGGAATGGGGGTATAACAGGCTTTGGAACAACCGATAGAAGGCATTCCTTTGTTTTCGGATAATAAATATACAAATACGGATGAGGATATATGCAGTTTTATATTTGCATTGAATTTCGCAGAAATAGGGCAACATCTCCTGTAAATCTCTCGAGACCTCGATAAATAAAGGGCGCAAGGCACGGGAGATGTTGCTTGAACATCTCCCGTTCGAAGAACCCTTTGTACATAGGCATTTGAGGCACATTGCAGGGGATGTCGGGGAAATTTTCCCTGTCGGTCATCACGACCTGAACCCCCCTCAAGGCATGTCCCTGCTTCGATGCAGTGCAGGAATATAAGAATCTGTAAAATTAGGATCCTTCGGGCTCCTTTTTTTATGCTATTCAGCAACATTTCCCTTCCTTTTTTACCAAGCACCAACCTTTTAACATCATTTAAGAAGTAGGGTTTGCGCCCGTTCAGAAAATTCTTTGTATTTTTGTAATTTGAAAGGTTGCAAAGATGTTTGCACTATGGAGTACGGAATGATAGAGAAACTATGGGTATAGGAAAACTGTTGAAACACATTTTACGGTATGTGAAGCCCTACCGTTGGCTGGTCATCATCACCTTGCTGCTGACCTTGATAGGTTCATTGTTGGCACAGGTGAATGCTATCGTGCTTGACCGTGCCGTGGATGCCATCAATATCCTTGACCAACAACCTACGCTGTCGTGGAGCAGTGCCATGAGAATCCTTACCATCATCAGTGTCGTGTTGTTAGGTAAGGAGGTACTGGCAGCGGTGGTCAATTTTTTCCGCCGCTATTACGGGGAGCGTATGCGTATCCTCGTCAGTCGTGACTTATCAATGCAGGTCGTCAGACATATCCTTACCTTCCGTATGGCATTCTATACGTCGGCAGGTAATGAGGCTGGCAGATTGCAGTCGCGCATCGACAAAGGCGTGGACAGTCTGAGCCGTTCGGTAAACCTCCTCTTCGTCGAAATCCTGCCCCTTTTCGGTAGTGCCGTGATTGCACTAATTTTGATGTTTGCCGCTAATTTCTATGTGGGCTTGGTGGCATTGTGTATCGTCCCCATCTATTTCTATGTCACCTATATCCAGGCAAAGCGTATGAGGGCTGGGCGTCGCGCTATCTTTGACGGACAGCAAGCAGTCAGCCAGAATATCCTGAATATCATCGAGAGCATCTCGGTCATCAAGTCGTTTAACCGCGAAGAGATAGAGACTCGTCGACAGGCTGGTGTGCAGGACAAGGTGACGAACCTGCAACTGAGTACCCGCAGGCAGAGTTATTTCTATTCCGGTCTGAAGGGATTCCTGGAACAGATAGGTACCGTACTTGTCATCATCCTGACCGCCTATCTGGTGCTTGTTGACTATCCGGGAATGACGATAGGTAAGATTATGTACCATGTAATGCTCTTTTCCAATGTCAGCGCACCCATCCGTCAACTGCATCGTATCTACGACGACCTGAACGATGCCTTGGTTTATTCGGAAGGGCTCTTCGAACTGTTGGAAGGTGAGGAGAACGTGGAAGAGACGGGAGATTATCATCCTGCCGAGGTGGCTGGATGTTTTGAGTTGCAGCATGTCGACTTCACCTACCCGAATGGTGTGAAGGCACTGCACGACGTGTCAATGCGTATAGAACCAGGAAAGATTACAGCATTAGTGGGTGTGAGTGGTGCTGGTAAAAGTACGGTCGTCAACCTGCTCGATAAGTTCTACCATGCCGACAGCGGTACCATCAGTCTTGACGGGGTGTCTCTCGACCAATGGGATACCCGTTGGCTGCGTGAGCATATCGGACTGGTGATGCAGAAGAACCATATCTTCGACGGTACTATCGAAGAGAATATCAAATACGGCAATCCACAGGCAACCCACGATGATGTGGTGAATGCGGCTCGTAAGGCTTTCCTCTACGACCAGATTATGGCATTGCCCAATGGCTTTGAGAGTAGTGCCCTACGTCTTAGTGGCGGTCAGCAGCAGCGTGTCGCCATTGCCCGTATGTTCATCAAGAATCCGTCCATTATCATCCTCGACGAACCGACAGCGAGTCTGGATGCCATTGCCACCGAGCAGATCAAGTCGAGTCTCGATGCCATTAAACAGGGACGTACGGTGATTATCATCTCGCATAACATCGGACAGATTGTCGATGCCGACCAGTTGTATATGCTGGAGCAAGGACGAGTGGTAGAGTGTGGAAAACCTGATGATGTCTACAAGCAGGGCGGACGCTACAAGGAAATCTTCGATGCCAGTGCCCGTAGTATGAATGCCGATAGGATTGCAGATGTAATGGAACAATAACGAATCATATATGAGAAATAATATAAGAAAGACAGTACTGTGCTGTTTGACAATATTGTTGATAACAGCATGCGTGGATGAGAAGGTTCCTCCACGTTCGAAGGCATTTATCGACAAGTATTTCCCACAATCGACGGTCGTCCTCGTGGAGATGGATGATGACGATGATGACGGGAAGGAATACAGTGTACTGCTCAACGACGGTACAAAGGTGGAGTTTGACCTGCAAGGAGACTGGAAGAGAGTGAGTCGTAAGAAGACAGGGGTCCCCTCTACGCTTGTCCCCAAGCCCATCCTCCAGTATGTGAAGACTAACTATCCTGAAGACGTGATTACGAAACTCAGCAGAAAGCCTTACGGCTTTAAGATAGAACTCTCGAATGACGAGGATGTGCGTTTCAATCCGCAAGGACAGTTCATCGAGAAGATTGATTAGTAGGAAATGTAAATGATATAATATTGACTATAATGAAAAAGAATCTTGTTTTAATGATTTCTGCCTGCTTACTGATACTGCTAGTGGGATGTAAGACGGAAGAAGAAAGCACAAACATTTCGCCGGTTACCAAGGTCACCATCATCGACCCCGTAGGATATGCCCAGAATATGGGCGCATGGATACCTGCTACGGGAGGCTCTCATAAAAAACTCTTATTGGAAGAAGGACAGCACTATGTGTTGGGCATCATCTGGGAACCTTCCAGTGTGCAGTCGCCCGTTGTCACTTGGCGCGCCATCAACAGTACTTTTGAGGAAGCAACTATAAATGCTCAGGGCATTATCAGTGGAGTAAAGGAAGATCCCGACAACAGCAATGAGTGTCTGATAATCGTTGAAGCCGCACCTACTGTTTCCGATACGATTGAGGTCAAGGTCCTGAAGGAATTGTCAGGCGTCTACGAGATTAAGGCCGACAATCGTGATATCGTCATCCCTGACGGCGGCTCCATTCGTTCTACAGTCCGTGTGACTAGTGCGTCAAATGCCAGTGGCAGTCTCAATAACAAGGATCTTATCACAGGATTCTTCTCTGACAAGAACCGAGCAAACTTCAACGATGCCGTCACGATTACTTTCATTGCAGGAAGTTCGTTCGACATACAGGCTAACGGTCCTGGTGTAAACATCCTGATGGCTTACTCGAAGGCTTATATCAGTTCTCCTATCAGTGGTGAAGTTAAGTATTTCGACGATGTACGCGACTATGCGGTACTGGCTTCTACTTGTAAGCGTCAAGCCCTTCAGGTTGACTCTGCCTATGTGAGTCTGGACCAACACAACCTACATCTCGCTAAAGGTGCAACTGCCCAACTGACAGCCAAACTCGTCGCTGGTAATCCGAGAAAGTCGGCTACCATTACCTTTGACAGCAGCAATCCCGACGTAGCCACTGTCGACCAAACCGGTAAGGTGACGGCTGTCGGTACTGGTCTCGCCACCATCACTGCATCCACGAACCATCTCGCAGAGGAGCAGGAGTGCGTGGTTAACGTTGATGAGGCTGTGCCTGTTGCTGTCACACGTATTGCTGACCAACCAGACTTCACCACGACCCACACTGTCACACGCAGTCTCATCGTAGAGGGGCAGACCAGACAATTATACTCCGACTCCCATAAGGATGAAGTAAACGCTGCCTCAGGTACCATATGGCACAGTACAGATCCGAATGTTGTCACCGTCGACAATAACGGACTGGCGACTGCCGTCGGAAGAGGTTCTGCTATCATCTATGCCACACCGTATGTTGATATGAACGGCACACAGGTTCAAGGCATCTCCGACTGTAGTTGCTTCACGGTTATGCCCGACTATACTAAGGCAAAGTTGGGTGACATCTTCTATAGCGACGGTTCCTTCAGCACCAATGTCGAGGCTGGGAAAACACCTATCGGCATTATCGTTTACCTGAACTGCGATGCCTCTTCCAATCCCATTGCAGGTTCCAGCGCCCTTACTGAGAGTGCAGAACTGTCACAATACGGAGCAATAGGAACGGAGAAGAATTTCCATGGTTTGGTGATGTCGCTGAAGAATGCCGCCACTAATGTGAAATGGGGCAAGGAGGCTGCCTCAACACAACTTGTCGGTGTCACCGTGGCTAAGGACGATGCCACGATGAAGTATAGCAGTACTGTCGTCAATTCGAGCGGTTTCAATGCTGCCATCTATACCAATGGTGAAGATATCATTACTGGTGCGCCCACCTTTAATCCTGCAGAGAGTTATCCCGCCTGTTATGCAGGATGGCACTACAATGTCAATGTACCCAGTTTCGTTACCAACTGGTTCATGCCCACCTCACCACAGTGGTATGCTGTACTATTCAATGGGTTGGGCGATCTGCAGGCTGAAGGCATCACGCCAGCGTGGA
Organism: uncultured Prevotellaceae bacterium; assembly: GCA_902800585.1. Classification (GTDB taxonomy): domain Bacteria; phylum Bacteroidota; class Bacteroidia; order Bacteroidales; family Bacteroidaceae; genus Prevotella. The sequence goes on along the minus strand of CADCEW010000062.1, from coordinate 12,843 downwards.
ACACCTACTTCAATAACGCAAATGCGTTCAAGAAGATTAATGATGCTCTTGATAAATTGAGTGCTGTTGGTGTCGATAAACTTCCAGAGAGCGCCCTTATATGGACCGCCAATGAGGGCGACGACAACGGTACAACGGCTGCCGCCCTGCTTGTCAACAGCAACGGCTTAAAGTTCATGCCCGTCAGCAAGACGGTCAATAAAGGTGAAAACAATGAAGAATCATTAGTCCGAACTTTCTTTGCTTTCTAAATTAATAAAAAACAAAGATAAAATTTGAGAATACAAAGTAATTACGTATCTTTGTACACATATATAGTAAAAAAGTAGCATATGAACAAGTACGAGAAGTTTGTCATTACGATCAATCGTGAATTAGGCAGTGGCGGCAGGACTATTGGACGCAAACTGGCTGAGCGACTGGGTGTGAAATACTATGACAAGGCTGTCATTCAAGGTCTAACGGAGAAGTATGGTCTGACGGTAGAGGAGATAGAACGGCTGAAAGCACAGAAGAAACAGTCGTGGTGGAGTGAAATGCAGGAGCATTATAAGTCGTTGCTACATTCCGATTATCAGGAGAAACCCTCTACCAGTGCAATGTTTGAGACGGAACGCCGTATTCTTGAAGGAATTGCCAATGAGGAGTCTTGTGTGGTGGCAGGCAGAAGCGGTTTCTTGATCTTCCGTGAATGGAAGAACAGCCTCCACGTGTTCATAAAGGCATCAACAGAGTATCGCATTGAGCGTCTGATGAAGAAGCAGGGACTGACTTATGCTGCTGCCCTTGACACAATAGATATGGTGGATGAGGGGCGTGAAGCCTATCTCAAGAAATACAGTGACCGTTCCCGTTATGACGCTCGTAATTATGACATGGTGCTCTCCATGGACGGTATGACGGAGGACGATGCCGTTGCCGTCATCATGGAATATGTCGAGAGAAAGAAATAATCAACAGATTACCTGTCATAGAGATATTGTCTATTAAAAAAACTTAATTAATGTTATTTATACAAGACAATATCTTGTGTATCTTATTTATTATGTGTACCTTTGCAGCCGCTAAAGTGTGTATTGCGCTGGCTTGACAGCTAACAATGCCTTGAGAAAGAGCGATTTACCTTCAGTTTAGAAGAAGTGAACGTTTCTTTTCGAGTGAGTTTGTGACTGTGGCAAAGCGGATAGCACTCGAGAAAGAAACGAATATATTCACATTAATATTTTAAATTTTAAACTGAAATGCCAGGATTAATTGGAAAGAAAATCGGAATGACTTCCGTTTTCAGTGCCGACGGTAAGAATGTACCGTGCACTGTTATCGAATGTGGTCCTTGTGTTGTTACTCAGGTGAAGACCGTTGAGAAAGACGGTTACGAAGCCCTTCAGTTGGCGTTTGGTGAGAAGAAGGAAAAGAACACCACCAAAGCCATGCAGGGAATCTTCAAGAAAGCAGGTACAACACCAAAGGCCCACTTGGCCGAGTTCAAGTTTGACGAGGAGCATAACCTCGGTGACACCATTACGGTGGAACTCTTCAACGACACTGACTTTGTAGACGTAGTCGGTATCTCTAAGGGTAAGGGTTTCCAGGGTGTCATGAAGCGTCACGGTTTCGGTGGTGTGGGTCAGGCCACACACGGTCAGGACGACCGCGCCCGTAAGCCGGGATCTATCGGTGCTTGTTCTTATCCCGCCAAGGTGTTTAAGGGAATGCGTATGGGTGGTCACATGGGTGGCGACCGTGTAACGACGCAGAATCTGAGAGTATTAAAGGTAATACCGGAGCATAACCTCCTCCTTGTGAAAGGTAGTTGCGCTGGTTGTAATGGTTCAACAGTTTTAATTCAGAAGTAAGCAATGGAAATTAACGTATTGAATATCAATGGTCAGGAGACCGGAAGAAAGGTTACGTTAAACGAATCTATCTTTGGAATTGAACCTAATGACCACGTCATTTATCTGGACGTTAAGCAGTATCTCGCCAACCAGCGTCAGGGTACCGCTAAGTCTAAGGAGAGAAGTGAACTTTCTGGCTCTACCCGTAAATTAGGTCGTCAGAAGGGTGGCGGCGGTGCCCGTCATGGAGATATCAACTCACCGCTGTTGCGTGGTGGTGCCCGTGTATTTGGTCCTAAGCCCCGTGATTACAGCTTCAAGTTGAACAGAAAGGTGAAGGCTCTTGCCCGTAAGTCAGCTCTGTCTTACAAGGCTCAGGAGAATGCTATCATCGTTATTGAGGACTTCAACTTCGACGCTCCTAAGACAAAGGAGTTCATCGCTATGACAAAGAACCTCAATGTCGAGGGTAAGAAGTTGCTCATGGTTTTGCCAGAGTCTAACAAGAATGTTTACCTGTCGGCTCGTAACCTTCAGAAGGCTGAGTGTATCATAGCTGCTAACGTAAACACATATAAAGTGCTGAACGCAGACGTGATGGTCATCACTGAGAACTCGTTGAAGGCTATTGACGGAGTTCTTGGATAAAGAGGTCGTAATAATATAATAATGTAAATAGAATAAAGATTATGAGTTTTATTATAAAGCCTCTGATTACAGAGAAAATGAACAATATCACAGAGAAGTCTTCTGTCGACAGGACTTTCAAGGCTAAGACTGGTGCGCACAAAGGCGAGCAGGTGACCAAAAAGGCTCATGCCAAGTATGGTTTCATCGTAAAGCCCGAGGCCAACAAACTTGAAATCAAGTCAGAGGTAGAGTCTCTGTACAATGTGACAGTAGAGAGTGTGAACACGCTTCGCTATGCTGGTAAGCGCTCACAGCGTTATACCAAGGCTGGTCTCATTAGAGGTCAGAAGAACGCGTTCAAGAAGGCAATCGTTACTCTTAAGGAGGGCGATACTATAAAACCCGTAACTCCGGGTCAAAGACACAAGATTATTGGCACGTTCGAGGATATTACTGCATCCGTGCCAGAGAAGTCTCTCGTTTACGGTAAGCGTTCTACTGGTGGTCGAAACAACACCGGTAAGATGACTGTCCGCTACATGGGCGGTGGTCACAAGAGGAAGTATCGTTTCATCGACTTCAAACGAGAGAAAGATGGTGTTCCAGCTGTAGTAAAGACAATCGAGTACGATCCGAACCGTTCGGCACGTATCGCATTGCTGTTCTACGCTGATGGTGAAAAACGTTATATTATTGCTCCTAATGGACTGCAGGTTGGTACAACCTTGATGTCTGGCGTGGAGGCTGCACCTGAGGTAGGTAATGCTCTTCCATTGGCAAACATCCCCGTAGGTACCGTCATCCACAACATTGAGATGCGTCCCGGTCAGGGTGCCAAACTCGTCCGTTCGGCAGGTAATTTCGCTCAGTTGACTTCTCGTGAAGGCAGTTATTGTGTAATCAAACTCCCTTCAGGTGAGACTCGTCAGATTCTCTCTGCTTGTAAAGCTACTGTAGGTAGTGTAGGTAACTCTGACCACGCTCTGGAGCAGTCTGGTAAGGCTGGTCGCTCTCGTTGGTTGGGACGTCGTCCTCACAACCGTGGTGTTGTTATGAACCCGCATGATCACCCGATGGGTGGTGGTGAAGGACGTCAGTCTGGAGGTCACCCACGTTCACGCAAGGGCTTGTACGCTAAGGGTCTTAAGACTCGTGCACCTAAGAAGCAATCGAACAAGTACATCATTGAAAGAGCTAACAAGAAGTAATCACGAAGTTAATTAGAGTAAATTATGAGTCGTTCATTAAAAAAAGGCCCGTACATCAACGTATCACTCGAGAAGAAGATTCTCGCCATGAATGAGAGTGGTAAGAAGAATGTCGTCAAGACATGGGCCAGAGCTTCAATGATTTCCCCGGATTTCGTGGGACATACCGTTGCAGTTCACAATGGAAATAAATTCATCCCTGTTTATATTACTGAGAACATGGTAGGACACAAGCTCGGTGAGTTCTCTCCGACGCGTCGTTTCGGTGGCCATGCAGGTAATAAGAAATAACAGGCTAACCCACCAGAAATAAAAAGAATAAAATAATGGGAGCAAGAAAAAGATTAGCGGCTGAGAAAAGAAAAGCAGCCAATAAGACACAGTATTTTGCAAAGCTGAAAGGTGTTCCTTCTTCTCCACGCAAGATGCGCTATGTCGTAGACATGATTCGCGGCATGGAAGTAAACCGCGCTCTTGGCGTATTGAGATTCTCAAAGAAACATGCTGCAGCTGACGTTGAGAAACTTCTCCGTTCGGCTATTGCTAACTGGGAAGCTAAGAATGACCGTAAGGCAGAGGACGGCGAACTGTATGTAAGCCGTGTCTTCGTCGACGAAGGTGTGACTATGAAACGTATGAGACCGGCACCACAGGGTCGTGGCTATCGTATCCGTAAGCGTTCGAACCACGTAACGCTGTTTGTTGACGCTAAAACTAATGATAAGTAAGAAGTATGGGACAGAAAGTTAATCCAATTAGCAACCGCCTTGGTATCGTAAAAGGCTGGGATTCAAATTGGTTCGGAGGCAAGGACTTCGGAGATAACCTGGTAGAGGATCAGAAAATCCGTAAGTACCTCAATGAGCGTCTTGCCAAGGCAAGCGTATCGAAGATTGTCATCGAACGTACATTGAAACTGGTAACCATCACTATCTGCACCGCTCGTCCGGGTCTTGTCATTGGTAAGGGTGGACAGGATGTCGATAAGTTGAAGGAAGAATTGAAGAAACTCTATGATAAGGAGATTCAGATCAATATCTTCGAAGTGAAGAAACCAGAACTTGACGCAAACATTGTAGCTAACAACATCGCTCGCCAGATAGAGGGTAAGATTGCTTACCGCCGTGCTATCAAGATGGCTGTGGCTAACACGATGCGTGCTGGTGCCGAGGGTATCAAAGTACAAATCTCCGGTCGTCTGAACGGTGCGGAAATTGCACGCAGTGAGATGATCAAGGAAGGACGTACTCCTTTGCACACACTCCGTGCTGACATCGATTACTGCCAGGCTGAGGCTCTGACGAAAGTCGGACTGCTGGGCTTGAAAGTTTGGATTTGCCGTGGAGAAATCTATGGTAAGGTAGACTTGGCTCCGAACTTTACCCAGGAGAAGGGTATTGGCCGTTCTAATGGTGGTAACAATGGTGGCAGAAAGTTCCGTAATAAGAAAAAGTAATTAACGTAAAAGTAAGAAGCTATCATGTTACAGCCTAAGAGAGTAAGATATAGAAGACCTCAGGACGGACGTGGCAATAAAGGCAACGCCCACAGAGGTACACAACTGGCTTTCGGCTCTTTTGGTATCAAGACATTGGATGCCAAATGGATTGACAGCCGCCAGATTGAGGCAGCCCGTGTTGCCATCAACCGTTATATGAACCGTGAGGGTCAGGTATGGATCCGCATCTTCCCAGATAAACCAATCACACGTAAGCCTGCTGACGTACGTATGGGTAAAGGTAAGGGAGATCCTGCAGGATGGGTAGCACCTGTCACTCCGGGACGTATCCTCTTTGAAGTGGAAGGCGTTTCTTTCGAGACTGCCAAGGAGGCTCTTCGCCTCGGCGCTCAGAAACTGCCCGTAAAGACTAAGTTTGTTGTTAGACGCGATTACGATAAAAACGCTTAAGAAGTATGAAAATCAAGGAAGTAAGAGAACTCGAAACCAAGGATTTGGCTGAGAGACTGGAGGCAGAGGTTGACATCGCTCGTATGAAGACAGAACTCCGTCAGAGAGAACTTAACAAATAATAATGGTCCAGATGGAAACAAGAAATTTAAGAAAGACAAGACAGGGTGTTGTTATCAGCAACAAGATGGATAAAACCATTGTTATTGCCGCTAAGTTCAAGGAGAAGCACCCGATTTATGGTAAGTTTGTCCAGAAGACAAAGAAGTACCATGTACACGATGAGAAGAATGAGTGCAACGTAGGTGATACCGTACTCATTATGGAGACCCGTCCTTTGTCTAAGACGAAGAGATGGAGATTAGTACAAATCGTAGAAAAAGCTAAGTAATTATGATACAAACTGAGACAAGACTGACAGTTGCTGACAACAGCGGCGCACGTGAGGCTCTTTGCATCCGTGTATTGGGTGGTACCCGTCGTCGTTATGCCAGCGTGGGTGATGTGATTGTCGTTGCTATCAAGAACGCCATCCCCACAAGTGATGTTAAAAAAGGTGCAGTATCAAAGGCTTTGGTTGTTCGTACCAAGAAGGAGATTCGCCGTGCTGATGGCTCGTATATCCGTTTCGACGATAATGCTTGTGTATTACTGAACAACGCTGGTGAACTTCGTGGCAGCCGTATCTTCGGTCCTGTTGCCCGTGAGTTGCGTGCCGTTAATATGAAGGTCGTTTCACTGGCACCTGAGGTTCTTTAACATTTAAAGTATTAAAGAAATGAGTAAGTTACATATTAGAAAAGGTGATGAGGTGATTATCCTTACTGGTAAGGACAAAGGTCAGAAGGGTAAGGTGCTCAAAGTCTTCGTGAAAGAGCAGAAGGCTCTCGTAGAAGGCGCCAATATGGTTTCAAAGAGCACGAAGCCAAGCGCAAAGCACCCACAGGGTGGTATTATCAAGCAGGAGGCTCCGATACATATCTCAAATTTAAGTCTGATTGATCCGAAGAGCGGTAAGGCTACCCGTGTTTCTATCAAGCACGAGGGCAAGAACGTGATTCGTATCGCTAAAAAGTCAGGGGAGGAAATTAAATAATGGATACAGCACAGTTAAAGAAAGAGTATAAGGAGCAGATTGCTCCAGCTCTGCAGAAGCAGTTCAACTACACTTCAGCCATGCAGATTCCTGTCCTGAAGAAGATTGTTGTCAATCAGGGACTGGGTGATGCAACACAAGATAAGAAAATTATCGAGGTTGCTATCAATGAAATCTCTACCATTACAGGTCAGAAGGCTGTTGCTACATATTCTAAAAAGGATATCGCAAACTTCAAACTTCGTAAGAAGATGCCTATCGGTGTCATGGTAACACTACGTCGTGAGCGTATGTATGAGTTCTTGGAGAAATTGGTCCGCGTAGCATTGCCCCGTATCCGTGACTTTAAGGGTATTGAGAGCAAGTTCGACGGTCGTGGCAATTACACACTCGGAATTCAGGAGCAGATTATCTTCCCTGAAATCAATATTGATACAGTAGACCGCATCCAGGGTATGAACATTACCTTCGTTACATCTGCAAAGACTGACGAAGAGGGTTTTGCACTGCTGAAGGGTTTTGGTCTGCCATTCAAGAATGCTAAAAACGATTAAGAGATATGGCAAAAGAATCAATGAAAGCCCGCGAGGTTAAGCGCGCCAAACTGGTTGCCCGCTATGCAGAGAAACGTGCGGCATTGAAGAAGATTATCGCAACATCTGAGGATCCTGCAGAGGCTTATGAGGCTGCTCGCAAACTTCAAAGTATCCCCAAGAATGCAAACCCCATCCGTCTGCACAACCGTTGCAAGATTACGGGTCGTCCCAAAGGCTATATGCGTCAGTTCGGTCTGTCGCGTATCCAGTTCCGTGAGATGGCTTCCAGCGGTCTGATTCCAGGTGTGAAGAAGGCAAGCTGGTAATCCCACTACTCAGTGAAAAGAGACATTTTTATTTAATATTGTCGGGGCAGTCCCGATTAATTAAACAATTTATTTTTATGACAGATCCAATAGCAGATTATCTGACCAGACTCAGAAACGCCATCATGGCTCATCACCGTGTTGTTGAGGTTCCTGCGTCTAACTTGAAGAAGGAAATCACTAAGATCCTCTTCGAGAAGGGTTACATCCTGAACTACAAGTTCGTAGAGGATGGACCTCAGGGTACTATCAAAGTTGCTTTGAAGTATGACCCTGCCACCAAGGCAAACGCTATCAAGTGCCTGAAGCGCGTGTCTACACCAGGTCTTCGTAAGTACACTGGTTACAAAGACATGCCGAGAGTAATTAAATGACAGACAAAGAGGCTGCTGCCCTGAAGATTGGCGGTGAGGTGCTTTGTTACGTATATTAATTGGAGGACTCGATTATGTCAAGAATAGGAAAATTACCAATTAATATCCCTGCCGGTGTAACAGTTGCACAAGGTCAGGACGGTGTTGTTACCGTAAAGGGTCCGAAGGGTGAGCTTTCACAGAAGGTAGACAAGTCTATCGTTATGAAGGTGGAAGATGGTCACATCACTTTTGAGATTGATGAGAACAGCCCTGTGAATATTAAGCAGAAGCAGGCTTTCCACGGTTTGTACCGTTCATTGGTCAACAACATGGTTGTTGGTGTCAGTGAGGGTTACAAGAAGGAGATGGAGTTAATCGGTGTAGGTTATCGTGTATCTAACCAAGGTAACCTTATTGAGTTCTCACTGGGTTATACGCATCCTATCTTCATTCAGCTTCCGAAAGAGGTGAAGGTAGAGACGAAGATGGAGCGTAACCAGAATCCTCAGATTATCCTGGAGTCATGCGACAAGCAGTTGCTTGGTATGATTTGTGCTAAGATTCGTTCTTTCCGCATGCCGGAGCCTTACAAGGGCAAGGGTATCTTGTTCAAGGGTGAGGTTATCCGTCGTAAGTCGGGTAAGTCAGCCGCAGCTAAGTAATAATCATTTAAAGCATTGAAGATTATGACAACAAAGAAAGTAGAAAGACGAATTAAGATCAAATATAGAATTCGCAAGAACGTCTTCGGCACAGCCGAGCGTCCCCGCTTGAGCGTTTTCCGCAGCAACAAGCAGATTTATGCTCAGGTAATTAATGATTTGGAAGGTAAAACTCTTGCATCTGCATCTTCTCTAGGATTGGAGGCTATGCCAAAGATTCAGCAGGCTGAGAAGGTCGGTGAACTGGTAGCCCAGAAGGCTCAGGAGGCAGGCGTTAGCGCAGTTGTCTTCGACCGTAACGGTTATCTCTATCACGGACGTGTAAAGTCTCTGGCTGATGCAGCACGTAAAGGTGGACTTAAATTTTAAACGATTATGGCAATGAACAAAGTTAAAGTAAATAGTGACGTAGAGTTGAAAGACAGACTGGTTGCCATCAACCGTGTTACCAAGGTAACAAAGGGAGGTCGCACCTTTACATTTGCAGCCATCGTTGTTGTCGGTGACGGCAACGGAATTATCGGCTGGGGACTTGGTAAGGCAGGTGAAGTTACCGCCGCTATTGCCAAGGGTGTCGAGGCAGCCAAGAAGAATCTGGTGAAGGTTCCTGTTTTGAAGGGAACTATTCCTCATGAGATGGAAGCACGCTTTGGCGGTGCTCAGGTATTCCTGAAGCCTGCCGCAGCCGGTACCGGACTTGTTGCCGGTGGTGCTATGCGTGCCGTACTTGAGAGTGTTGGTATTAAAGATGTGCTTGCTAAGTCTAAGGGTTCTTCTAACCCTCACAACTTGGTAAAGGCAACTATTGCCGCGCTGAGTGAGATGCGTGATGCCTACACGATTGCAGGTACTCGTGGAATCAGTATGGAAAAAGTATTTAGAGGATAAAAGGAGATTAAGACTATGGCAACAATTAAGATCAAGCAGATTAAGAGCAAAATCGGATATCCTATTGACCAGAAGCGTACACTTACGTCACTGGGTCTTCATAAGATTTCCCAAGTTGTTGAGGTAGAGGATACTCCTTCTATCCGTGGTATGATCCGTAAGGTTCATCACTTGGTGACTGTTATCGATTAATTATCAAATTTAAAAACAGATACGATTATGAAACTACATACTTTAAAACCAGCAGAGGGCTCAACCCACTCACGTCGTAGAATCGGTCGCGGACCAGGCTCTGGTCTCGGTGGAACATCTACTCGTGGACACAAGGGTGCCAAGGCTCGTTCAGGTTATAAGAGGAAGATTGGTTTCGAGGGTGGTCAGATGCCGTTGCAGCGTCGTGTTCCGAAGTCTGGTTTCAAGAATATCAACCACAAGGAGTATTTCGCAGTAAACCTTTCCACTCTTCAGAAACTTGCTGAAGAAAAGGGTCTTACAAAGATTGGAATAGCAGAACTCGTGGCTGCCAGACTGACCAATGGTAAGGAACTCGTGAAAATCCTCGGTAATGGTGAACTGAAGGCTAAGATTGATGTAGAGGCTAACGCCTTCTCTAAGACTGCTGAAGAGGCTATCAAGGCAGTTGGTGGTAACGCAACAATTATCTAAAAAAGATGAAGAAGTTAATAGAGACACTGAAGAACATCTGGAAGATTGAGGACCTGCGCCAGCGCATCCTGATTACTCTTCTGTTCGTAGCGATTTATCGTTTCGGCTCGTTCGTGGTACTGCCTGGTATCAATCCGGCACTCCTCGACAAGTTGCAGTCACAAACGCAGGGCGGTCTGATGTCGCTTCTGGACATGTTCTCCGGTGGTGCATTTTCCAACGCATCCATCTTCGCGTTAGGAATCATGCCTTACATCTCTGCTTCTATCGTTATGCAGCTCCTTGCTGTCGCTGTACCTTATTTCCAGAAGATGCAGCGTGAGGGTGAGAGCGGTCGCAAAAAGATTATGACTTATACCCGCTACTTGACAGTGATTATCTTGCTGTTCCAGGCACCGAGTTATCTGGTCAATCTGAAAATGCAGGCTGGCTCTGCCTTGGCATCGGGTATCAGCTGGGGTATCTTCGTGATTCCTGCAACGATCATCCTTGCCGCAGGCAGTATGTTCATCCTCTGGCTTGGTGAGCGCATTACGGATAAAGGTATTGGAAATGGTGTCTCACTGATCATTATGATTGGTATCATCGCCCGCCTCCCCCAGGCTTTCATCCAGGAGGTAGGCTCCCGCTTCACTGCTATCACAGGTGGTGGACTGGTGATGTTCCTCGTTGAGATTATCATTCTCTATGCAGTTGTTTGTGCATCTATTGTTTTGGTACAGGGTGTCCGTAAGGTACCTGTACAGTATGCTAAGCGTCTTGTAGGTAATCAGCAAGTAGGCGGTGCACGTCAGTACATCCCCTTGAAGTTGTTCGCTGCTAATGTGATGCCTATCATCTTTGCCCAGGCATTGATGTTCATCCCGTTGGCTTTCGTTCAGTATGCTGCCCCTGAGAATGCGAACTGGTTTGTCCGTTCATTGTTGAACCATCACAGTTGGACTTACAACATCATCTTTGCCCTTCTCATCATCGCATTTACCTATTTCTATACGGCAATCACACTCAATCCTACCCAGATGGCTGAGGATATGAAGCGTAACAACGGCTTCATTCCAGGTATAAAACCTGGAAAACCAACAGCAGACTACATCGACACCATTATGTCACGTATCACACTGCCTGGTTCTCTGTTTATCGCTTTCATCGCTGTCATGCCGGCTCTGGCAGGACTCTTGAATGTGCAAGATGCTTTCTCACAGTTCTTTGGAGGTACTTCTCTGCTGATTCTCGTTGGTGTTGTGCTTGACACACTCCAGCAGATTGAGAGCCACCTTCTGATGCGTCACTATGACGGTCTGTTGAACTCAGGCCGTATCCACGGACGTGGCATGAGTGCGTACTAAGTCTGTGTATGAAGATCTTTCTGAAGACAGAAGATGAGATTGAGCTGATGCGTGAGGCAAACCAACTTGTTGGTAAGACCCTCGGCGAATTGGCAAAACATATTAAGCCTGGTATAACGACCCTCCAGTTGGATCATATAGCCGACGAATTTATTCGTGACCATGGGGCTGTTCCGACTTTCAAGGGATTCTTGAATCCATATGGAGGGCCGTTTCCTGCCAGCATCTGCACGTCAGTGAATGATGTAGTGGTGCATGGCGTTCCAAATAGCGAGACAGTGCTTCAAGAGGGAGATATCATCTCCATTGATTGCGGTACATTGCTGAACGGCTTCTGCGGCGACTCCTGTTACACATTCTGTGTAGGAGAGGTCAGTGAGGAGAAAAAGCAATTGCTTCGCACCACCAAAGAGGCACTCTATAAAGGTATAGAGAATGCTGTGGCAGGAAAACATCTGGGAGATATCAGCAGTGCAGTCCAAGAGCATTGTGAAGCGCAGGGCTACGGAATTGTCCGTGAACTGACAGGACATGGCATTGGACGCGAGATGCATGAAGACCCTCAGGTACCCAATTACGGACGTCGTGGAAATGGCGTGATGCTGAAAGCAAGCATGTGTATCGCCATTGAACCAATGATAACGATGGGTAAACGGGATATCTGGCTTGATAAGGATCGCTGGACCATCCGTACACGTGACGGACAGCCTGCTGCTCATTTCGAGCATACGGTAGCCGTCAGGAAAGGAAAGGCAGAGATTCTCTCTTCGTTTGAGGAAGTACAGCAAATAGAAGGTAAACTATATTAATATATGGCAAAGCAGGGAGCAATAGAACAAGATGGAACTATCGTGGAGGCATTATCCAATGCCATGTTCCGGGTAGAGTTGGAGAACGGTGTGCCCATCATCGCACACATCTCAGGTAAGATGCGTATGCACTATATCAAGATTCTGCCTGGCGACAAGGTGAAAGTGGAGATGAGTCCGTACGACCTGACTAAAGGACGAATTGTATTTAGATACAAATAAATAAAGGAGATAAAGTAATGAAGACAAGAGCATCATTGAAGAAGCGTACCCCAGACTGCAAGATTGTTCGTCGTAAGGGACGTCTGTACGTTATCAACAAGAAGAACCCGAAGTACAAGATGCGTCAGGGTTAATGTTAAATAAGCATAAAAGTGTAGCAGAATGTCAGAAATTTTGCGTACCTTTGCATGCTTTTTAGCAAAATTCGAATTTTACAGATTAGTTTATTTATTAGTTTAACACATGGCAATTAGAATTGTTGGAGTAGATTTGCCCCAAGAGAAGCGTGGCGAAATCGCATTGACCTATATCTATGGTATTGGTCGAAGTAGTTCAGCAAAGATTTTGGAC
>CADCEW010000061.1 GCA_902800585.1 uncultured Prevotellaceae bacterium | reverse complement strand
ATATAGACATTGCGGCATTTCTTGCGGAGATAGGTGATGGCAGTAATATCCTCGCTTCGGACATTACGCTCGAAAAACACAATAAAATGCTCGTTAGATACATGTGGAGTACATATCTGAGCCGCATCTTTATAGGCATTGGTCATTCGAACCAATTGTCCCGGGATGTATTTTAGCCTTTCCTGTGTCTTTGGATTGTTACCTAAGTAAACAACACCTATCATAATATATTAAATATGTGAATTAATTTGGGAGAATCTTCTTGACACGAATCTTCAGTTCCATGGGATTGAATGGCTTGACGATATAGTCAACGGCACCAATCTCCAACAAACGGATACGCTCACTGGTAGAATCCTCGCTGGAAAGCATGATAACGGGAATGTGGCGGAACAGTTCGTTCTGCTTAATCCACTCCAAGAAATCATCTCCGCGCATACCTGGCATTCGGATATCGGAGATAATCAGGTCGGGAGTATTTCCTGCCTGAAGCCATTTGACACCCTGCAATCCATCAGGTAACCACTGCACGTCATATTCACTCATCAAGTAGATAGAGAGCACCTTTGCGATGGTCTCTTTGTCATCAAGTATTAGTATTTTCTTCTTCATATATGAATGTAACTTAGTCGTTTATTAGGTAGTTCTAACGTGCAAAGGTAAAAAAATATTTTTAATTGTAGTCAAATAATGATAAAAAAATGCCGAAAAAGTACAAAAAAGTTGGTTTTTAGAAAAATTTTAAGGAAATTTGTGGTGTTAAACGATATTTAATATAGGATTTTATTATTGTATTATGGCAAACAAATATCTATTAGGTTTTGATGTCGGCAGTTCTTCTGTCAAGGCATCTCTTGTGAATGCGGACACTGGTAAGTGTGCCGCAACAGCGTTTTTCCCGGAGAAGGAAGCGCCTATTATGGCAGTAAAAGCCGGTTGGGCTGAGCAAGACCCCCAGATGTGGTGGGATAATGCGAAGCTGAGTTTGAAAAAAATCATGGCGGAGGCAGGTGCTACGGCAGAGGAAATCAAGGCTATCGGTATCTCTTATCAAATGCACGGTCTGGTCTGTGTGGATAAGAATCTGAAGGCTTTGCGTCCTTCCATTATCTGGTGTGACTCCCGTGCGGTTCCCTATGGCGAGAAAGCCTTTAAGGATTTAGGAGCTGACCAATGCTTGAGTCATCTGTTGAACTCACCAGGTAATTTCACGGCTGCCAAGTTAGCATGGGTTAAAGAGAATGAACCGGAGGTCTATGAGAAGATTTATAAGATCATGCTTCCTGGTGATTATATCGCTATGCGCCTTTCTGGTACCGCCAACACGACGGTCAGTGGACTGAGTGAGGGCATGTTCTGGGATTTCAAGAACAACCAAGTGGCAGATTTCCTGATGAAATATTATGGTTTTGACGCTTCTTTAATCAGTGACATCGTTCCTACCTTCAGCGTTCAGAGTGAGGTTTGTGCAGAGGCTGCAGCAGAACTGGGACTGAAGGCAGGTACACCTATTACATATAGAGGTGGTGACCAACCCAATAATGCCCTCTCACTGAATGTACTGAATCCTGGTGAGATTGCTGCTACGGCAGGAACTTCCGGTGTAGTATATGGTGTGTTGGGCGATGTAAACTATGACAAGAAGAGTCGTGTGAATACCTTCGCTCATGTAAACCATAGTGCCGAACAGACACGTCTTGGTGTATTGTTGTGTATCAATGGTACGGGTATCCTGAATGCATGGACGCATCGTAATATTACTCCTGATGTGGGTTATGCAGAGATGAACGACCTTGCTGCTACGGTGCCCATTGGTAGTGAAGGTGTGACGATTATTCCATTTGGTAATGGTGCGGAGCGTGTCTTGGAGAACAAGGAGATTGGTTGCTCTATCAACGGACTGAACTTCAACAAGCACAATAAGGCTCATCTTGTCCGTGCCGCCCAAGAAGGTATTGTATTCTCCTTCTGCTATGGAATGGAGATCATGCAGCAGATGGGTATGAATATCCGTAATATCCATGCAGGCAAGGCTAATATGTTCCTCAGCCCACTGTTCCGTGACACACTGGCAGGGGTAAGTGGTGCGACGATTGAACTGTACGATACTGACGGATCGGTAGGTGCTGCCAAAGGTGCAGGTATCGGTGCCGGTATCTATAAAGATAATAACGAGGCATTTGCAACATTGGATAAACTGCAGGTCATCGAACCGGATGAGGCTCGCCGTGCAGAGTATCTGGCTGCTTATACCCAGTGGAAAGAGACATTAAATAAAAACTTATAAACAACATTAAAACAGAAAACTATGGCAAAAGAGTATTTTCCATTTACTGGTAAGATTCCTTTTGAAGGAAAAGACAGTAAGAATGTGATGGCATTCCACTATTACGAGCCCGAAAAGGTCGTGATGGGTAAGAAGATGAAAGACTGGCTGAAATTTGCAATGGCTTGGTGGCATACACTGGGCGGAGCAAGTGCAGACCAGTTTGGTGGACAGACCCGTTCATATGAGTGGGACAAGGCAGATGACGCTATCCAGCGTGCCAAGGATAAGATGGATGCTGGCTTTGAAATCATGGATAAACTCGGTATCGAGTATTACTGCTTCCATGATATCGATCTCGTTGAGGAGGGAGCTACCATCGCTGAGTATGAGGCTCGCATGAAGGCAATCACTGATTACGCTCAGGAGAAGATGAAGCAGTATCCTAACATCAAGTTGCTGTGGGGTACCGCCAATGTCTTCGGTAACAAGCGTTATGCAAACGGTGCTTCTACCAATCCTGATTTTGACGTGGTGGCTCGTGCTATCGTTCAGATTAAGAACGCCATTGATGCTACGATTAAACTCGGTGGTACGAATTATGTGTTCTGGGGTGGACGTGAGGGCTATATGAGTCTTCTGAACACAGACCAGAAGCGTGAGAAGGAGCATATGGCAACCATGCTGACAATGGCTCGTGACTATGCCCGCGCCAAGGGATTCAAGGGTACCTTCCTTATTGAGCCGAAACCTATGGAGCCTTCAAAGCATCAGTATGACGTGGATACAGAGACTGTTATCGGTTTCCTGAAAGCTCATGGTCTGGACAAGGACTTCAAGGTGAATATTGAGGTCAACCACGCTACTTTGGCTGGTCATACCTTCGAACATGAACTGGCTTGTGCTGTTGATGCCGGTATGCTGGGTTCTATCGATGCTAACCGTGGTGATGCCCAGAATGGTTGGGATACCGACCAGTTCCCCATTGACAACTTTGAGTTGACACAGGCTATGATGGAGATTATCCGTAATGGTGGCCTGGGTAACGGTGGTACGAACTTCGATGCCAAGATTCGTCGTAACTCTACTGACCTGGAGGATCTCTTCATCGCTCACATCAGTGGTATGGATGCGATGGCTCGTGCACTGATGAATGCTGCTGATATTTTGGAGAACAGTGAACTGCCAAAGATGAAGAAAGCACGCTATGCTAGTTTCGACAGTGGTATCGGTAAGGACTTCGAGGATGGTAAACTGACACTGGAGCAGGCTTACGAGTACGGTAAGAAGGTAGAGGAGCCGAAGCAGATTTCTGGCAAGCAAGAGAAGTACGAGACAATCGTTGCTCTTTACGCTAAATAAGTTTACACCTTATTTATATATAAAGAATGCCGTCTATCGTTAGATAGGCGGCATCTTTTTATGGTTTATAGGTTCACGTCAAGCGTCTTGCCCACTGAATTGTTTGATACGCTGCTCTTCTGAGAGTTTGCATATCAAAAGGGTGTCATTGTTCTCGGCAACGATATATCCGTCAAGTCCCTGAATAACCACCTTTTTCTCCTGTGTCGTATGAATCATACAGTTATGCGACTCTATCAATGTGATGTCCGGACCGATGCACGCATTGCCATAGAGGTCCTTCTTTGTGTTCTGTTGCAATGAACCCCATGTGCCGAGGTCGCTCCATCCAAAGTCAGCAGGACATACGAAAATCTCCTCTGCCTTCTCCATAATGGCATAGTCGACGGAGATATTCTCACATTCCGGGAACAAACGGTCTATCTCCGTTTGTTCTTTGTCTGTACCGTAGATAGGCAGCAGCGATTCGAAAATTTTGGCAATGGCAGGCTGATAGATACGGAAAGCATTGACGATGGTTGACACATTCCAGATGAAGATACCTGCGTTCCAGAAATAGTTATTTTTGCTGATATATTGTTTTGCTGTCTCTAAATCGGGTTTCTCACGGAAAGAATCTACTCGGAAAATCTCTTTGTTGCGCAGGGAGTTGCTGGAAAGGGCTGCCTGTATGTAACCATAACCAGTCTCAGGACGAGTAGGTTTCATTCCTAAGGTGACAATAGCATCGCTGTCGCTGGTGAATATCATACACTCCGAGATAACGCGGCGGAACTCATTGATATTCATAACAATATGGTCACTGGGTGTTACCACAATGTTTGCTTTGGGGTCGGTTGACTTGATACGCCAACTGACATAGGCGATACATGGAGCAGTGTTACGACGACATGGCTCACAAAGGATATGGTTGCGTGGTATATCGGGTAATTGCTCACTGACGATATCGGCGTATTTCTGATTTGTCACCACCCATACGTTCTCTGGAGGAATGATGGTATCAAAACGATCAACAGTCAGTTGTAATAAGGTTCTGCCGACACCAAGCACATCAATGAACTGTTTTGGGTGCTCTGCTGTACTCATTGGCCAAAAGCGACTTCCTACGCCTCCTGCCATAATCACCAGATGGTTATTAATCTTTGCCATAATGGTTCCTTTTTTAATTGTGTGGCAAATATACAAATAATATTCGAAAAGAACGAAACTTTATTGTTTTTTTCTTTTAAGGAAGTGACGAATGACAAAATATCCGATAGCAATGACTACTATTCCAATAATGACAATCTTGATATATTCGGCATATTCGGTAATTTTGTCATTGAGTTGGTCTTCAGGTACGATGGCATGCAGGTACCATCCTAAAGCCGCAAGGATACTATGCCATACTCCAGCACCGATCGTTGTATATAGCAGGAACTTCCAGTAGTTCATTTTTGCCAGTCCTGCAGGAATGGATATCAAGTGGCGAATACCGGGAATCAGTCGTCCTGTCAAGGTGGCAACGATACCGTGGTCATCGAAATACTTCTCACTTTTTTCTACTTTTTCCTGATTCAGTAGACACATCTTGCCCCATTTGCTGTTGGCAAAACGGTAGATGACCGGTCTGCCGACATAATAGGCGACAACATAATTGACGGATGCTCCCAAGTCTGCACCTATCGTGGCAAAGAGGATAACCAGGAATACGTCGAGGTTTCCGCTTGCCGCATGATAGGCGGCAGGTGTCACGACGAACTCTGACGGGACAGGGACTACGGTACTCTCCAAAAGCATCAGGAATAGAATAGTTCCGTAGTTGAGGTTGGAAAGGAGTGATGATATAAAATTCATTGCTTCAGTTTTTGACACATAAAATCATAATAGTCTTTCACAGCCATTCCTTCTGGGAACAGATGACGTAACACGATACGTGTCTCAGCAGGGTTGCGCTCTACGGCAATGTGCAGGTATTTCAGAAACTCCTCCGTATACCCCAAGTCCCAGCAGCAGAGTGCCATATACGAATAACCTTGTTTGAAATGTTCGTCAACGACTATCGAAAAGAATTTCTTAAACATCTCATAGCATGCCTTGACATATCTGTTATCATAGAGGGATACAATGATACGCAAGAGTATAATGGGGGCGTTGTGGGAACGGGTGATGGCTTCCTTGAACATCCTCTCTGCCTCTGGTACGTTGTCGTTTTCCAGATAGATATGTCCTTTCATGACAAGCATGTCTGTCGGATCACTGTTGGACCCTTGTATTTTATTGATATAGGCCAATGCTTCGTCAAGATGATGTAGAGAACTATGGCATAGGGCTAGTTCCTGATAGATTTGGGGAACAATGTCGTCAGGTTGTGCAACCTCCAAGTAACGATTGTAATAGAGAATGGCTTCATCGTAATTTCCCAATTGATATAAGCCGTTGGCTTTGCTGAGCAGGCCTTCAGGGTTTTTGGGGTCGATGGCAATGGCATATTCACTGCTGGTAATAGCATTGCTGAAGTCCTCGTTCATGAACTGTGCGCTTGCCAAAGCGTTCCAATAACGGGTGGAATAGGGATTCTTATCCAGAAGTTCATTGAAGATACGCTCACTGTCCTTATACTTTCCCAATCCGAAAAGGGTACGTGCCATCAGTTCCTTGAAATCGTTGCTGTCGTCTCCTTTGGTACGCATCATCCATTCATACGCCTTATCGTTGAGACCGTAGTCGTTATAGATATTGGAGACATCCATCACGAAGTCCTGATACTCATCTGGCGGTATGGTTGAGAAATACTCGCGGAGAAACTGATCTGCCTCTTCCACCTTATCCTGAGCAATAAGTAGTTCTGCCTGCATATACTGGTACTCGGGATCTTCCTTGTTCTCAATCTGTTCTACGCATTCTTTTGCCTTGTCGATATCTCCGGCTGTTAACGCCTCCCGTGCCCTGAAGACATTAGGCAGGGTGGCGTTCGGATAGAGTGACAGCGCATAGTCTATTGTCTCATCGGCATCCTGATTGGCTCCCATGAAGTGATAATAGTCAGCAATATCAGCCAAATCGTCGGCATCCATGAATACGGGATGCCCTGACTTGACTGATTCCTCATAGCCGTCCAGAAGATTTCTGAACTCTTCACTGTCAAAATACTCGTCGCCGGTTTTCTTCATTTATTTGTTAATCTTCGCCCAGGTGTCCTTGAGTCCCACCGTCTTGTTGAAGATAAGATGTCCGTCCTTGGATGTCTCATCGAGGGTGAAATAGCCGATGCGTTGGAACTGCAGGTAATCACCAGGCTTCTTCTCCGTGAGATATTGCTCTACATAACAGTTGTTCAGGACAGTCAGTGATTCGGGATTGAGTAATTCACGGAAGTCGCGTTCGTCGGCACTGGGATTCTCCACGGAGAACAGACGGTCATAGAGACGTACTTCTGCAGGCAGACAATGTCCCGTGCTCAGCCAGTGGAGTGTCTTTCCCTTAATTTTACGATCAGCACCAGGTAATCCACTGCGTGTCTCTGGATCATAGGTGGCATAGACGGTGGTCACATTGCCGTCAGCATCTTTATCGCAGGGGTGTTCTTCGTCACATTTAATGATATAGGCGTTCTTCAGTCGTACTTCCTTGCCAGGAGCCAGACGCTGGAATTTCTTCTCGGCGACTTCCATAAAGTCATCACGCTCTATCCATAACTCACGGCTGAAAGTGATGGTATGTGTACCGTCTGCCTCGTTCTCAGGGTTATTGACAGCCACCAGTTCCTCTGTTTTATCTTCCGGATAGTTGGTAATAACCAGTTTGACGGGATTCAGAACGGCAGAAACACGGCATGCCTTCTTGTTCAAATCGTCGCGAACGGCAGCCTCTAACAGGGCATAGTCGTTGAGAGCATCAAACTTAGTGTAGCCGATAGAATCTATGAAATTACGGATACTTTGTGCAGAATAGCCGCGACGACGCATACCACAGACAGTCGGCATACGGGGATCATTCCATCCGTCTACCAGTCCTTCATCCACCAAAGCCTTCAGTTTACGCTTTGACATCACGGTATAGGTGAGGTTCAGACGATTGAATTCTATCTGACGAGGACGGTATTCCGTCTGTTCCTCTTTCTCTTGCAGGAAGTCTACGAACTTGTCATACAGCGGACGGTGAGGCACGAATTCCAAGGTACAGATAGAGTGGGTGACACCCTCGAAGTAATCACTCTGTCCATGTGCGAAGTCATACATCGGATAACAATGCCACTTCGTACCAGTACGGTGGTGTGGTATCTGAATGATACGGTAGATGATAGGGTCACGGAAGTGCATGTTGGGGTTCGCCATATCAAGTTTGGCGCGTAACACCATAGAGCCTTCCACTGCCTCAGGTGTGTTCATCTGACGGAACAGACGCAGGTTTTCCTCGATAGGACGGTCACGGAACGGACTTGCCTTACCTGCCTGTGTAGGCGTTCCCTTCTGTTCTGCAATCTGCTCGGAGGTTTGCTCGTCAACATAGGCAAATCCCTTTTCTATAAGCCAGATAGCAAAGTCCCATAGTTTATCGAAATAGTCGGAGGCATAATAGACATTCTCCCAGTGGAAACCAAGCCACTTGATATCGTTCATGATATTCTCCACATACTCGGTATTCTCTTTCGTCGGGTTGGTATCATCAAAGCGGAGGTTACAGATTCCTCCGAACTTCTCAGCCACTCCGAAGTCCATGCAGATAGCCTTGGCATGTCCGATGTGTATATATCCGTTAGGCTCAGGTGGGAAACGTGTCTGTATTCTTCCTCCGTTCTTACCAGCAGCGAGGTCGCCCTCCACCATTTGCTCTACAAAACTGAGACTTTTCTTCTCTTCGTTCTCAGTCACTTTCTTTTCTTCTGTCATGATTTACTAAACAATTAATTTGCTTGCAAAGGTACGAAAAAGTTTAGAGTTTATAGTGAAAGTTTTGAGTTTTTTCGTCGTTATCCGAAAATATGTTATCTAACATATAAAAAAATTTGCACAATTGTTAAAATGGCTGTACCTTTGCTCCCGTTATCCTGAATACAATCTTTTTACCTTAAAAAAAGGACTAATACCGAATAAATTGCCCCTTGCTGTGAAGCAAGGGGCAATTTCTATTTGATACCACGCTCATTAAGCGCTTTGGTATATTTCTCGGCATTTTGTAAATGCTCAGGATAAGTCTTGGCAAAATTATGCGTTCCAGAAAAGTCCTCCTTGGCACACATATAGAGGTAGTCGTGATTGACGGCATTCAGCACAGCGTCTATCCCTTTGATGGAGGCAATCTTGATAGGACCAGGAGGCAGTCCTTCGTGGATATAGGTATTATACGGACTATCGGTCCTGAGTAGTTTATTGTAGATCCGCTTGAGTCCGAACTGTTTGAGGGCAAACTTGACTGTGGGGTCTGCTTGTAAAGGCATGCCTTTCTTCAGTCTGTTGATATACATGCCTGCTATCATCGGCTTCTCGTCATTGTTAGCCGTCTCCTCGTCAATGATGGAGGCAAGGGTTGCTACCTCGTTGGGCTTCAGTCCATGAAAACTGGCTTTTGTCGTGCGTTCAGCATTCCAGAAACGGTCGTGCTCTTTCTTCATGCGCTCCAAGAATCCGTCTATGCTGACGTTCCAGTAAATGTCATAGGTGTTGGGCACGAACATCGCTGGGATAGTACAGGTGTCATAGCCGTATCTTTGACATGTCTCCTGTGAGGTGAGGGCAGAGGCGATGGTGGCAGAGTCAAGCATCAGTTTCTTACTTAGGATAGCGGCAAGACGGTTTGTCGTGCGTGCCTCTGGAATAGTGAGGTTGAGACTTGACTGTTGCCCGTTTTTCAAACGGCGGTAGATGGTAACGATACCCTCTCCGGGATTGATGGCATAGCGTCCTGTCTTGATTTTATCTTTATAGTTAGCATGTCGCAACAGGTTCTGCAGACAGATGATACTCGTGGGTGAGGTTATCGGTCTGATTTTGTTGACAACGCTGTCCTGATTGTCGTTGTCATCTATATATATATAATAGGTATCCTCTTTCACTGAGACAGGGACGAGGAAAAAATATATCAAAATACTGATAATCAGTACCAGACCGATAACGGCAGGATAGATATATAACTTGGAATATCGGGCTTTCATGACTTTTTTGTCGTTTTATGGTGCAAAGATAGTAAAAAGTTAAGAGTTAAGGGTTAAGAGTTAAGAGTTTTTTATTATCTTTGCAAAAAACTTAAACATTCATGAAACTGAAATTCTGTATTGACTATCGGACTGCTTGGGGGGAAAGCCTTCATGTCAATATCGCTTATTACAGTCTGGACGGAACAGTCAAGAGATATAACTTGATGATGCAGACGGAAGACGGAGAGCGTTGGACGTTGGAGACAGCAGCGTTGGAGTCGCGTCAGCATCCGCTGTCACATATTGTCTATCTCTATCAAGTAGAGAACGCTGACGGTGAGGTACTGCGGCATGAATGGGATATGGTGCCTCGCATCTACTATTTTGACTCGTCGAAAGACTATATGTTTCCAGATCAGTGGCGTGACATGCCGTTACCCTTCCATCTCTATACCAATGCGTATCTGACGATGATGCATGGTCGTACTGATGAGCATGTCGAAGCATTGCGACTTCCTTTGTTCCGTCGCACCCTGACCTTCCGTGTGTCGGCTCCGCAGCTGCTTCCTGGACAGGCAGTCGCCATCTGTGGCAGTCATCCTGCTATCGGTAACTGGAATACGTCCCGTTATCTCCGTATGGAATATGCAGGACAACAGGAATGGATACTGACAGTCAATGCTTTAGGCATGATATTCCCTTTGGAATATAAGTATGTGGTAGTGGATGATAAGACGCATGCTTTTGTTTGTTGGGAAGAGGGTGATAATCGTGTCGTCTCTGTTGATTCCATTGACGGAAACACTTCGGAACTTCCTGATGGACAAGTGCTCATGCTTTATGGAGAGCCATTGCGGCTCCGTGAACAGATATGGCGTGCTGCTGGTGTCGCCATCCCTGTGTTCTCTCTGCGTAGTGAACACTCTTATGGTGTGGGTGACTTCGGTGATTTGCGCCGACTGGTCGATTGGGCGGTGTTGACGGGTATGAGGGTCATTCAGATCCTGCCTGTCAATGATACGACCGTTAATCATGGCTGGCAGGATTCCTATCCGTATAATATCATCAGTGTCTTTGCTCTTCATCCGCATTATATCGATTTAGAGGCTGCTGGAACATTAAAGTCCAAGCAGAAAATGACACAGTATCGTCGTCGCCAGCAGGAATTGAACGCTTTATCTTATAGCGATTATGAGGCGGTCGATCGAGTGAAGATGGAGTATCTGCGTGAACTCTTTGAAGAAAAGGGCAAGGTAGTCATGGATTCCGACGATTTCAAGACCTTCGTTCGTGATAATGAGGAGTGGCTGAAACCCTATGCGGAATGGCTTTCTCAGAATAATCAGAATACTCCGACTATTCAGAATACTCAGAGTTTTTACTTCTTCCTCCAATTCCTTCTTCACCAGCAACTCAAAGCGGCTGCCGACTATGCCCGTTCCAAGGGCGTTATCCTCAAGGGCGACCTGCCTATTGGCGTCAATAGGGAGAGTGTGGAAACGAAAGAGCATCCCGAACTGTTTCATCTTGACTCCCAGACAGGAGCGCCACCAGATGTATTTACATCTAAAGGACAGAACTGGGGATTCCCGACATACCAGTGGAGTGATGGACTTATTTCATGGTTCCATAAGCGTCTCCATCACATGGAACAGTATTTCGATGCCATTCGCATCGACCATATATTGGGCTTCTTCCGTGTCTGGGAGATTCCTGAGGATGCCATTGACGGGCTGTTGGGACATTTCTCCCCGTCTTTGCCGCTGACAGTGGGAGAGATTGAATATTTCGGATTGGCTTTCCGCAAGGAACTGTTTACCCGTCCGTTTATCAACGATCGTCTCATCGACCGTATCTTCGGCATCCATGCCCAGTATGTACGTGATACTTTCCTCGTGCGAAAGGCTTATAACCTCTATGACCTACGCGAGGATTATGCGACACAGCGTAAGGTGGCAACTGCCTTTGCCGACCGCCGCGACGAAAGCAGTCTATGGATTCGCGACGGACTGATGCGCCTGATTAGCAATGTACTCTTTGTGGAAGACCCCCGCCAGCCGGAGATGTATCATCCGCGCATTGGAATACTCAATGAACCTATCTACGAGGCATTGGGCAGTGAGGATAAGGATGCCTTTGTACGCCTCTATAACAATTATTTCTATCAGCGGCATTCCATGTACTGGGGACAGCAGGCTCTCAAGCGGTTGCCTGCTATTCTAAAAGACTCACGCATGCTTATCTGTGGGGAAGACCTTGGAATGTTGCCCGATTGTGAGGAACCTGTGCTTGACAAGTTACGCATACTGACGCTCGAGATTCAGCAGATGCCGAAACAGCAAGGCTTTGAGTTCGCTCACTTGGAGGCGAATCCCTATCGCTCTGTTTCTACTATTTCTACTCATGATATGTCACCTTTACGTCTCTGGTGGCAGGAGAGTCCTGAGCGGCGCCAGCGTTTCTATGTCACGATGTTGCAAAAAGAGGGTAGGGCACCAGAACAGTTGCCTGCCCATCTGGCAGAAGAAATCATTGCGCGTCATCTGTATTGTCCGTCAATGTTGTGTATCCTTGCCTTGCAAGATTGGCTGGCAATGGACGGAGAACTGCGTTCGAAGCATCCGCAGGACGAGCGCATCAACGTACCCAGCGACCCTTATAATCGTTGGAAATGGCGTATGCACGTCACCATCGAACAACTCATCGCTGCAGAACGCTATAATAACAAGGTGAAGACAATGATTACTCGTAGCAAGCGTTGCTAATTCGTTATGATGACGACAATGTACAATACCTTTATCTTCGACCTCGACGGCACCCTGCTGAATACGCTTGACGACTTAGCGGCATCGGTGAACTATGCCTTGCGTACGCATGGGATGCCTGAGCGTACGTTGGATGAGGTACGCAGTTTCGTAGGCAATGGGGTGCGCCTCCTCATGGAACGTGCCATACCTGAGGGGTCCGCTAATCCTCGTTTCGAAGAAACTTTTGCCACCTTTCGAGCATATTACATGGAGCATTCCTTGGATACGACACGCCCCTATGATGGTATTCCCGAAATGATTCACGCGCTGAAACAACGGGGCTGTCGTCTTGCGGTGGTGAGTAATAAGTTCTATGCTGCCACACAGGAACTCATCCGACATTTCTTTCCAGAGATCACTGTTGCCATCGGTGAACACGAGGCAGAGGGCATTCGCAAGAAACCTGCTCCCGATACCGTTTTTGAGGCACTTCGTCAGTTGGGAGTGGGGAAGGAAAAGGCCGTTTATGTCGGTGACAGTGATGTAGACTTGCAGACAGCACACAATAGCGGACTGCCCTGCATCAGTGTCCTTTGGGGCTTCCGTGACCATGATTTCCTCCTTGCCAATGGAGCCACCATCTTCATCTCTCGTCCAGAAGAACTGCTATCGTATTAATGCTTATACAGAAAAAACATAAGATTATTTGTTTTTTCTTCTACTTATTCGTACTTTTGCAAACAGAAAGGATTTTAATTGTAAATGATGAAAAAGTACATTGTTATAGTTGAAATCGTTTCCACGGGATTTAATTACGTGGAGGATGTAATAGCACGAGGCTATCAGCCTGTAGTGGTAGAGGCTT
>CADCEW010000060.1 GCA_902800585.1 uncultured Prevotellaceae bacterium | reverse complement strand
GCTGGCTACTGTTTGTGCCGCAAAAGATGCAGTTCCCGGAACAGATTTCATGCCTCTGCAGGTAGACTACAGAGAGCAGTATGCCGCCGCAGGACGTTTCCCCGGTGGTTTCACCAAGCGCGAGGGTAAGGCTTCGGACAATGAGATTCTGACGAGCCGTCTAGTAGACCGTGTGCTCCGTCCGCTGTTCCCCTCCAATTATCATGCAGAAGTTTTTGTCAACGTGATGCTGTTCAGTGCCGATGGTGTTGATCAGCCCGATGCTTTGGCAGGTTTTGCAGCATCAGCAGCGCTGGCATGTTCCGATATCCCCTTCGAGTGCCCGATCTCTGAGGTTCGTGTGGCTCGTATCAATGGGGAGTATGTAATTGACCCCACCTTCGAGCAGATGAAGGAAGCGGACATGGATATCATGGTAGGTGCCTCTGCTGAGAACATCATGATGGTGGAAGGTGAGATGAAGGAGGTTTCCGAGCAGGATTTGCTGGGTGCCTTGAAAGCTGCTATGGATGCCATCAAACCGATGTGTGAGTTGCAGGCTGAGCTGAGCAAGGAACTCGGTAAGGATGTGAAGCGCGAATACGACCACGAGGTGAATGATGAGGAACTGCGTGAGCGTATGAACAAGGAACTCTATCAGCCCGCTTATGATATCACGAAGCAGGCTCTCGAGAAGCATGCTCGTGCTGAGGCTTTCGAGAAGATTCTCGCTGACTTCAAAGAGAAGTATGCTGCTGAGCATGCTGAACTGACAGAGGATGAGATAGAAGAGAAATATGCGATGATGGATCGTTACTACCACGATGTAGAGCGTGATGCTATGCGTCGTTGCATCCTCGATGAGGGTATCCGTCTCGATGGTCGTAAGACAGATGAGATTCGTCCTATCTGGTGCGAGGTTTCTCCACTGCCTATGCCTCACGGAAGCAGTATCTTCACTCGTGGTGAGACACAGTCACTGACGACTGTTACACTGGGAACTAAACTTGATGAGAAACTGGTGGACGATGTACTCGACAAGAGTTATCAGCGTTTCCTCCTGCATTATAACTTCCCTCCCTTCTGTACTGGTGAGGCAAAGGCACAGCGTGGTGTAGGTCGTCGTGAGATTGGTCACGGACACCTTGCATGGCGTGGTCTAAAGGAGATGATTCCTGCCGACTTCCCTTATACTGTTCGTGTCGTTTCACAGATTATGGAGTCTAATGGTTCTTCTTCTATGGCAACAGTATGTGCTGGTACACTGGCGCTGATGGATGCTGGTGTTCCCATGAAGAAACCTGTATCTGGTATCGCTATGGGTCTGATTAAGAACCCTGGTGAGGACAAATATGCTGTGCTGAGTGACATCCTCGGTGATGAGGACCACTTGGGAGATATGGACTTCAAGACCACAGGTACATGTGATGGTCTGACTGCTACGCAGATGGATATCAAGTGTGATGGTCTTTCTTTCGATATTCTGGAGAAAGCCCTCATGCAGGCAAAGGCTGGTCGTGAGCATATCTTGAAGTGCATCACTGATACTATCGCTGAGCCACGTCCAGAGTTGAAGCCTTGGGTTCCTCGTATCGAGGCCTTTGAGATTCCGAAGGAGTTCATCGGTGCTGTCATTGGTCCTGGTGGAAAGATTATCCAGCAGATGCAGGAAGACACAGGTGCTACCATCACTATTGACGAGGAAGAAGGAGTTGGTAAGATTCAGGTTAGTGGTCCTAACAAGGAGAGCATTGACGCTGCTATCGCCAAGATCAAGGCTATCGTTGCTATTCCTGAGGTCGGTGAAGTCTATGAGGGTACTGTTCGTAGCATCATGCCTTATGGTTGCTTCGTAGAGTTCATGCCTGGCAAGGATGGTCTGCTCCATATCTCTGAGATTGACTGGAAGCGTCTCGAGACTGTTGAAGAGGCTGGCATCAAGGAAGGTGACAAAATTACCGTTAAGTTGCTGGAGATTGATCCGAAGACAGGTAAGTTCAAACTCTCTCATCGTGTATTGGTAGAGAAGCCTGCCGACTATGTGGAGCCACAGCAGCGTCGTCGTGAGCGTCCTGAGCGTGGTCCTCGTCCTGAGCGTGGAGAACGCCGTGAGCGCAATGATCGTCATCCTCGTAATGAGCATCGTGAGCGTCCTCAGCGCAATGAGGAGTATCATGAGCCCACCGAAGAGCCGAAGGACTTCACGGATACACTCGACAAGATGGATTTCTAATTACATCCCTATAAAAGAAAAGGTCTCAACCATTTGGCAGGGACCTTTTTTGTTTAATATAATAGTTATTTGTTATATCCGCTCTCAGGATTCTCATACATGCCGATGGGGATGGTGAACTGCATCATCTCGTCGAGGTTATGGACAGGATGCTCTACGTCTTGTGGGATAGGACGATGGGAGAATGTCTGGAAATAGAGCAGACAAGCATCGCGCCACCATTCAGCATCACGAGCCTGGATGCGGAGTTTGTGTTGTACCTCGTTGAAGCGCTGGGTATCAACATAGGGTTGCATAGCATCCCATACAGCTAGGAAATGACGCACCTCATGAACACCATTGTCATATTTATGACATAGTTCATCCCAGAAGGTACGACCACTCTTCATGCGATGATCCCAAGGGACATGATGAAACCATGCCAGCAGGTTCTCAGGACAAGTGTTGATATCGTTATAGAGGCGGCAGAGTTTGTATGGATATTGCTTGACATTAGCAGAGCCAGTCAGTGTGCGATCAAAGCCTAATCCGATACTGTCAGCTTTGTGGTAGTAAGGTGGTGTCCAGTCGGCTCTTAATCCCTTCGGACTATACCAAGGTTCTGGTCCATAATGGTGCGTTCCTGCAAAGATATGATGGATACCCAGTGGCATCATATAACTGACGCAAGCCTCACGAGAGTCGAGCATAAGCTTGACTAATTGGGAATTAGCAGCCGCCGTAGAGTTACCAAAAGTCGCCTCCAGCCACTCTTCCGCAATCTCTTTTGATGTCAGTGAGGGATTCCATGCCAGTCGTCCGAAAGCATACCAGTTAGCCTGTGCAAAGTGGTGTCCGCACCAGTTCGTATCATCGCCGATATTTGCCACACCAGCCATCGCTTTCAGACTGTTAGGCTTCACAAACGAGAAGAATTCCTTCCACATGGGGGCGAGATAAACAAGATGGTTGGCAGCACCAAGATACTCTTGTGTTATCTGGAACTCCACCATCATCGGTGTTTTCTGCAAGGCAGTGAACAACGGACTGTATGGTTCGCGAGGCTGGAAGTCCACAGGACCGTTCTTAATCTGGATAATGACATTATCGGCAAACTGGCCGTCAAGTGGCATAAACTCCTCATAGGCTTGGTTGGCACGGTCACTGCTCTGGGGATTGTAGACGAAGGCGCGCCACATCACCATACCATGATGAGGTTTCAGAACACCAGCCAGCATATTGGCGCCATCAGCATGTGTGCGTCCGAAGTCCTGCGGACCAGGCTCTCCTTCGGAGTTCGCCTTCACGAGAAATCCACCGAAATCTGGAATCAGTTGGTATATCTCGTTTACCTTGTTTTTCCACCAGTGGATGACATCTGCATCGAGTGGATCGGCAGTTTTCAGCCCTCCAATCTTAATAGGGGAGGCGAAATTGATGGAGAGATAGACGCGGATGCCATAGGGGCGTAACTGGTCAGCAATACCCTTTGCATTCCTCAGACTCTCTGTCGACAATGCCTCGGGTTTTGCATTCACATTATTAAGTACTGTTCCATTGATGCCGATAGACGCATTGGCGCGTCCATACATTTTCATACGAGCAGGTTCTGGATTCACGAAGATGCTATGTCCTGCAAAGCCACGCTCAACAGTACCATCAGGATTGTCCCAGTGGTTCAGGATACGCAAGTCGTAGGCAGGCACCTCGCTGATATTAAGCGATGCACAGTCCTTTCCTGTTTGTTGTAAGCGCAGCAAGTGATAGGCTCCATAAAGCAGTCCTGCATCGTTGGCAGCCGTTATCACAGTCTTTCCATCTTGGCTCTTGATGGCGTAGCCGTCTTTGGCGATGCCTTTCTGTCGTTTCAGCACCACAGGACCACCCTGCCAGTAGGTTTGTAACTCAGTCATGGCTGTACCTTTCACGCCTGTTATCATAGACGTGCTAACAGTGTCGAGTCGTAACCACAGACGACTGCCGTCTTCACCATAAGTCGCAGTGGCACTCCATCCTGTCATCAGCAGGAGAAAAATAGAAATAAGGATTCTCATATTGTCTTTGTTATTATATTGCAAAGATACAACATTTTTTTAAAACTATTGCTTATTATCTCATTTTTTATTTATCTTTGCAACATAAAACAACTTAAACATGAAACGGTTACTACTATCATCAATGATGCTATGGTGTGTTCTGGTGTTGGCGGCACAAGTAGAAAATCCTTGTGGTCCTCTCCCCAATACCAACCAGTTGCGGTGGCAGGATATGGAGATGTATGCATTTATCCATTATTCGTTGAACACGTATACTGATCAGGAGTGGGGCTTCGGCAATGAAGACCCGCAGTTGTTCAATCCCTCCGACCTTGACTGTAGACAGTGGGCGCGTGTCTGTAAACAAGCAGGCATGAAAGGAATCATTTTTACTGCTAAGCATCATTGCGGTTTCTGTATGTGGCCTTCAGCCTATACGGAATACTCCGTGAAGAATGCACCTTGGAAGGACGGCAAGGGTGACGTGGTGCGTGAACTGGCTGAGGCATGTCGTGAGGAAGGGTTGGAGTTCGCTGTATACCTCTCTCCTTGGGACCGTAATCATCCAGAATATGGTCGCCCTGCCTATGTCACCTATTTCCGTAACCAGTTACGTGAGTTGCTCACCAACTATGGTGACATCTTCGAGGTATGGTTCGATGGCGCCAATGGCGGTGATGGCTGGTATGGCGGTGCCAATGAGACGCGTAAGATAGATCGTACTACATATTATCAATGGCCTGAGACCTATAAGATGATTCGTGAACTGCAACCCAAGTGCCTGATATGGAACGATGGCAGTGACCGTGGTGACCTGCGCTGGGTGGGTACGGAGGCTGGTAATATAGGTGAGACCAACTGGAGCCTTCTTTATCACGATGGTGATGTGCCTTATCAAATGCTGCACTATGGCGTGGAGGATGGTGACGTATGGTGTCCTGGTGAGACGAATACGAGTATCCGTCCTGGGTGGTTCTACCACGATGCAGAAAACGAACACGTGAAGAGTCTGTCGAAGCTGATGGACACCTATTATAAGTCTGTAGGTCGTAATTCCACGTTGCTGCTGAACTTCCCCATCGCCCCCAATGGTCGTATCCATCCGAATGACAGTCTGCGCGGCATTGCCTTCAAGAAGATGATAGATGAAGTGTTTGTAAAGAATGTAGTGAAAGAATTATCATTCCCTTCTATTCAGGGAGGGGACAGGGGCGGGTCTCTCATCCTCGATTTTGGAGAGCCTACTGCGTTTAACCGTTTCCTCGCTGAAGAGGATATCGCAAAGGGACAGCGTGTAAAGAAATTCTCGCTCGAAGTTTTTGTCAATGGAGAGTGGCTACCGTTGAATGATGCCTTGGTGGAAGGACATGATGGACTGACAACCATCGGACATCGTCGTATCATCTGTTTCCCTACCGTCAAAGCAACAAGGCTCCGCTTCACCATCATTGATGCCAAGTGCGAACCGGTCATTAAGAGGATGGGTGTTTTTCTTGCCCCAGAGCTCACAGCAGATATTCCCGATAGCGGTGAGAAGAAATCGTCAGCGTTGCATATCTTTTTCGGAAGTCCTAAACAGATGTTCATCGACTGGGATACGGAGCAGACTATTAACACCTTCCGCTACATGCCGCCGCAAAGTGGTAGTGATGGAATCATTACCCACTACAGTCTATGGGGGTCCACCGATTGGACCAACTGGACCAAACTTGCCACTGGTGAGTTCTCGAACATTGTGAACAACCCCATCTGGCAGACAATCAAGTTTAACCCTACCAAAGTCCGCGTGCTACGCTTCGAGGCAGACCGTCTCGCCAGCGGTGAGCGTATGGGATATGGAGATATTGAGATAAAATAACAGGACAATGAAGAGAATCATTATTTTACTGACATTATTATTGGTTATAGGAGTCAGGAGTCAGGAGTCGGGAGTCAGGGCACAGGTTCATGACTGGGAGAATCCCGCAGTATTGAGTATTCATAAACTACCTTATCATGCAACGTTGCAACTTCCGTCGCGCGAGAAGGAGTGCAAAGAGATAGTAAGTCTTGACGGACAGTGGTTGTTTCATTGGAGTCGCAAACCAGAAGAAAGACCTGCCGATTTCTACCGCGAGGACTATGATGTTAGTCAGTGGGATAAGATAACCGTGCCAGGCAACTGGCAGACGCAGGGTTTTGGAACTCCTATCTATACAAATATTGAATACCCGTTCCAGCGTAACCGTCCCAGTGTCACCAGTGAACCGCCAAAGGATTGGACAGCCTATGAGAATCGTAATCCAGTAGGGTCGTACGTCACATTTGTCGATGTAACGAAGGATATGTTGTCAAAGAATCTTATTCTCCATTTCGGCGGTGTCCACTCTGCGATGTACCTTTGGGTGAACGGAAAGAAGGTGGGCTATAGCCAGAACTCGATGACACCTGCAGAGTTTGATGTCACCAAGTACCTGCGCGAGGGAAAGAACAAACTCGCTGTGGAGGTGTATCGCTGGTGTGATGGCAGCTACCTGGAAGATCAGGATATGTGGCGGCTGTCAGGTATCTACCGCCCTGTGCAGTTATGGGTGCGTCCGTTAGTACATATCAGTGACTATCAGGTGACGGCCGTACCCAATGACGACTATTCAAAGGCTCGCATTACGGCCGAAATATCAATCTGCAATACAGGTAAGAAAACAAAAATAGCGTATCCCCGAATTCGGATAAATGGCAGGGTGTTGGGAATGATTAACGTGCCCCAAATCAAGAGTGGAGATACCATTACAGTAATGTTGGGTTACGATATGGAGAATCCTATTCTGTGGTCTGCAGAGAAGCCTCATCTCTATCCTTTCAGTGTAGAGTTGCAGGATAACAAAGGCAATGTTATCGAGCATTTCGACTATCACCTCGGCGTGAAGAAGGTGGAGGTCGTCGGTGAAGTGTTCAAGATTAACGGTAAGAACGTGAAGCTGCGTGGTGTGAACCGCCATGACCATCATCCCAAGACAGGGCGTTATGTA
Organism: uncultured Prevotellaceae bacterium; assembly: GCA_902800585.1. Classification (GTDB taxonomy): domain Bacteria; phylum Bacteroidota; class Bacteroidia; order Bacteroidales; family Bacteroidaceae; genus Prevotella. The sequence goes on along the minus strand of CADCEW010000060.1, from coordinate 6,148 downwards.
GATGATGCCACCTATAAAGAGGATGTCCGTCTGATGAAACAGGCGAACATCAATTTCCTGCGTACCTCGCACTATCCTGATCGTGAATACCTCTATGAGCTTTGTGACCGTTGGGGTATCTATGTGATGGACGAGGCAAACCATGAGACGCATGGTTATGGCTACGCCAATGAGGAGATGGGAGAGGACCTGGCTTGGCAGCAGGCGCATGTCGACAGGGCTGAGTCGCTGGTGAAGCGTGACTTCAATCATCCCTGTGTGATCTTATGGAGCCTTGGCAACGAAGGGGCAGTAGGACCGAACATAGAGGCGATGTATAATAAGGTGCGTGAACTCGATAATACCCGTCCTCCGTTCTATGATAGTGACCGCCGTTACAGTTGTATATGGGATGACAGCTATCTCTATCCCGATGACTTGCGGAAGAATGCTCAGCAGGTGACAGACAAACCTTTTATGATGCGAGAGTATGCCCATGCCATGGGAAACTCCTGTGGTAATCTGCAGGAGTATTGGGATGTCATCTATGCCGACAGCAGTATCTGCGGTGCTGCTATCTGGGACTGGGTGGACCAAGGATTACTAAAAGATGGCTATTATGCCTATGGAGGTGACTATGGTGACAAACCTAACCTCGACGCTTTCTGTATCAACGGACTCATCGCTCCCGATCGTAAACCGCATCCGCATTACTACGAGGTGCAGTATGTCTATCAGCCCTTGCAGTTTGTCCGCGAGGGTAATGATATCCGTATCATCAATCGCGACTTCTTTACCAGTATTGATGAATACGATATCATCCGCGATACTGTTATTGTCGGAACGGAACGGCTGTTGAACATCTACGCTTGTCTGAAAGAAGATAAACCATGGGCAAAGAAAGGTTTTGTGGTGGCACGTGAACAGTTTGTTCTGCAACCATGGGAGTGGAAGCAGCCAACTCCTAAGGGGTCAGGTAAAGGATCAGTTACCATTGATGGTAACAATCTTACCTCATGGATTGTCGATGGTCACGAAGTGCTGCAGGCTCCGCTGGAACCCTATTTCTGGAAACCCGAGAACGATAACCAGCATGCTGCCCATTTTGCCGAGCAATCAGCCGTTTGGAAGGAGGTCAGGGATGTCACTGTAAACTACACTGTTATTGACGATCACACTATCCGCGTTGATGTGGATTATCGTCCTACAGCTGCTAATCTCCCATTGATGCCGAAGTTCGGAATGCGCATGCGACTGCCTGCAAACTTTACGCAGATAAAGTATTACGGTCGTGGTCCTTGGGAGAACTATCCCGATCGCAAAGGCTCCGCTTTCTTGAATGTCTACGAGATGCCTTTGTCTGACTATGAGACAGAATACATCCATCCGCAGGATAATGGTAACCGTTGTGATATCCGCTGGTTTGAGATTTCATCAGAGAATTCTGAAAACTCCGAGTACTCAGATTATGCCCTCCGAATCGAGGGGCTTCAGCCCCTCTGCATTCGTGCATGGGATTATGGCGAGGAGGATTTGGAAGGTGTCCGTCATCCCAACGAGATCCAGCGTGGACGTTTCGTCAACTTGAACATCGACTTGACAGTTCATGGTGTAGGTGGTGCAGATACATGGGGCAAACACACGCTGCCGCAGTACACCATTGATGCCAACCAGCCCCACCACTATAGTTTTATATTATCAGTAAAATCTTTATAATTTTGCGATTTAAAAACAACGTGTTTTCGACCAGAAGGTGGTCTCTATTTGAGGGGGGAATACTACCTTATTCCCCTCAATAACTCCTGAACAGAAATCTCCTGCATCCGAATATAGGCAAAGAGTTTCTTGCCTGCATCTTTCAAACTTGCGCCAAAAAGATACACGTCATCATCGATGATGAGAAAACGATCATGATTCCTTTGGCAGATGTTGATAGTAATATTCCTTTAATACCTTGTTAGCCCACTGACGGAATTCAATACCTCTTTTGGTATTAACTCTATATCCTACAGAGATAATTGCATCCAGATTATAAAACTCAATCTTACGCTTAACTTTTCTTTTACCCTCCTGTTGAACAAGTTCCAAAATGGAACATGTTGCCTCCTTATTTAATTCTGCGCTTTCAAAGATATTCTGCAGATGCTTGGTAATGCTCAAACATAACAATGCCTTCTATTACTTATGCTAAAGCCTTCTAACATTGTAACTAAAGGCTACTAACGATGTTACTAAAGGCTCCTATACCCCCATAGGAGATACTGGAACAAAGCATAGAAGATACTCCGATAAATGAGCCACGGATAAAACAACGTGTTTTCGACCCAAAAGTAGCTTACAAACGACCCGTTTGAACGCTACATTCACCCCGTTTGGAGCGTTCAAACTTCGCAAACTTTTTATACATTTGCGAAAAACACCTAACAACCTAACACAACAGGGCTCAAACCACGATGCACAGGGTGTTTGTGACGGGTTAGGTCTTAAAAAAGACCTAACCCACACCTATCACATCTGAAGAATGACAAAAAATGATTCGAATATCTCCTATCATTGATTCCAATGCCTTCTTATCCCTGAAAGCAGTTCAGACGAACAGGGTAGGTGTGTGTTAGGTGTTTGAGCAATACCTAACCCGCTTCAATCCCTTTGTACAAGGGCGATTGCGGCACTTCGGGTTAGGATGTTAGGTGTTTTTGCGAAATTCTAAAAAATTTTTCGAAAAACTTGCGACTTTCGGAAATAATCCCTATATTTGCAACTGCATTGCCATGATGCTTTACAGGCCAATTTGCTTTCTTTTTGATTGAGAAAGAAAGATATTGTGTATTACATTGTTATTACAATAGTAGGTTTTGGTGAAAAATGCCAAAAACGAGTATGAGATTCTATAAAAACTTGCACAATAATATCTCAGAATGTCACGATATTATATGAGCTGACACTTAAAAAAACGTAATTAGATAACCAAAATTTGTTCAGATGGAAAAGAAAAAGGAGTTGCGATTTCTCGTAACTCCTTGATTTTTAAGGCGCTTCAGGATGGGCTTGCACCGTGGGCGTTGAAATTGTTGGAAATCTTTAGAAATTGTAAAAAACTTAATATCAATTAGTTACAAAAACAATACAAAAAGTTTCGAAAAGTTAAAATTTCACCAAATCTCAAAATTTGGCTACAATTTGGCTACAAGTTTTCAAAAAATGTATTACCTTTGCACCCAACAAAAGTAATAAAAATATGTCGCAATTCTTTTTGAGAACAAATAAGACTGAGGGTAAAGCACCTTTGTATGTAAGAACGCGCCGTAAAGGAATTCTGTTCTGTGTTACTACTGGTATTATGGTCGATGTGAAGGAATGGGCGAAAGCTCAGAAGAGTTTGCCGGCCATGCAAAGATATGAAAGAACGGAAGAAGGCATGCGAGTTCATGACCTCCAGTTGAAAATAATGAAGGCTATCGATGCTCTATATGCCGAAGATAAGGTGAACTCCAAAGAAGATAAGGCAATTCTGGAACACGCGTTGTCAAGCGTTGTCAACGGCACTGTGGAGGAAATCCAACAGACAGTCAAAGTGGCATCTGCTAAAACCAAGGCGATGGTGATAGGCTTCTATGACTACTTTTTTGCTGGCATATCTGATGGTTCCATCCGCCACGGCAACAACTCTGACTACACTCCTGGCACGATTCAAGTATGGAAATCCTTCGGCAGGCATTTGCGTGACTACTGCAAAAAGGACATCCCTTTTGAAGATATTGACAAGCCTTTTGCTGATAAGTTCACGCTGTACCTCCAGAAAAAGGGCTTCATGGCTAATACCATTAATAAGAACGTCACCTGTTTCCGTAAACTATGCAATCTTGCCGCTATGGAGGGTTACAACAAGAACGCTGTTTCTCTGAGAGTGTGGAAAGACAGGACGGTAAAGGAAACAGAGAAACGGGCCGAGATATACCTAACAGACGAAGAGATTGATGCAATGTATGCTATGAAGCTAACAGGTATGAACGAAATAGTTCGAGATATCTTTCTGCTAGGCTATTTCAGTTGTCAACGTTATAGTGATTACAGTGAACTACGTGAGGACAACTTTATTACATATGATAAAGGACTGGGGCTGATTATCCTGACACAGAAGAAGACGGGTAAAACTGTCAATGTTCCAATATGTGATGACCGCGTCTATGAACTATGCGAGAAATATCACTATGACTTTCCTGAGATTACTGAGCAGCAGATGAACATAAAGATAAAGGCGGTTGCTTATGAGTTAGCCAAGATACAGTCTTCTTTCCAAGAAAAGTATGTAACAGTGCTGACTGCTGTAGAAAGGCGTTCTGAACAAACTTATACGAAACTGTTGAAGAAGAAAGAAAAAGGCACCAAATTCACTGATAATGAGCGCAAATGGTTTTATAAGTTAGATAAGATTGCTCAAACGCGCAATGGCTCGCCGCTATGGGAGCGTAATAGTCATGGAGAAATAGTGCGTCCCAAATATGAGTTGATAACCTCTCACACTGCGCGAAGGAGTGGAGCCACCAACTTATATAAATTAGGTGTATTGTCAGATCAGGAGATTCGCAGCATTACAGGACATCAATCTCAAAAGGTCTTTGAGAGTTATATCCGAATAGGTATCTCCGAGCAAGCCCAGAGAGTTGGTGATAAGATTCTGGCCGCCCGAAAAGCGAAAGAGACACAGGTTGACAAGTAGAAATCTCTAAGGTGTTTTCAACTGTCAACTTAATAATTTTGTAAGATATGCCTACTACATTATCAAATTGCTATACGAACAAATTAACATTTTAACTACAAATAATATGGAAAAGAAAGAAACAGAGAAAGAAGAGTTGACCCTCCAGAATGTTCCCAAAGCGGTTAATTATCTAATCAATGAGATTGCAGAAATGAGAGCAGTTTTAGAACATATTGAATCACAATTAGGGCTTGGGGTAGACAAGCATAGGCCGATAGATATTGAAAGGGCTGCGGAAATTCTTGGACAAACTAAGAATGTAATAAAGAAAATGGTTCGTGGTAGGGAACTTCCATATTATGATAAAGGGCGAAAGATATACTTTTTTGAAGATGAGCTTGTTAAATGGGTCGAGCAGTCAAGAGTTAAGACATTTGCAGAAGAGTTTAGTAGGAATAAAAGACAATACTAAATACAAATCAATATGGAAATAACAAGAAAAGAATTATATGAGTTAATCTGGAAGGAACCTGTTACAAAAGTTGCTGAAAAGTTAGGCTTTCCTGCTCCCTTATTAAGAAAGTATTGTCATCAGCTTAACATACCAACTCCTTCAAGTGGCTATTGGTCAAAATTAAAATTTGGAAAACCCGTTGAGATTCCGGCATTACCAGAATATATCGATGAAGTACCTTCAATTGACTCTTTTCAAGAAGAAAAGAAGAAGAGACAAAATGCTGTTGAACAAGGAAAAGAACAGAGCCAAGAGATTCTTAACGAAAAGGATTCTGTTAACATAACTAATAACCAATCAGAAGATGTTCCTGTGAAAAAAGAGGATGCACAAGAAGACAAAATATACGAAATTGAAGAAATAGCAGATCCACGCCAGAAAATACAGATTGAATTAAAAAAGATGGATCAAAGTCTCTTTACTGTACCAGAGATGTTATATGCTAAACACCCCCTTATTATTGATACAAAGGAATATTTTAGAGGAGAAAAGAACAACAAGTATTTGGACAAGAACCCATATAAAAGTAAGATTAAAGCCCCTTTGAATATAAGTGTACAGTCAGATAGCCTTGATCGTGCATTAAGGATATATACAACTATTATCCATTTGCTTCAGCTTCGTGGACACCAAATTGTTGCAGAGGACAGATGGCACACTTATGCCATTGTAAATGAGGAACAAATCCCATTGCAATTATCGGAAAAGAACAAACAAATAGCAAATACAGAGTCTAATTATCCAAAATACTTAACCGTTCCTTCTGGAAAGCTAAAGTTTGAGATACCACGTTCTAGCTATTTTCGCCTAAATCCAGTTTGTGTTGAAGATACTACCAACATGAAAATTGAAGAAAAGATACTCAATATCATAGCGAAGATAGAATATGAAGCCATTTCTATTAAAGAAGAAAGAGAAAAAATGGAGCGATTGAGACACCAACAAGAGGAAGA
>CADCEW010000059.1 GCA_902800585.1 uncultured Prevotellaceae bacterium | reverse complement strand
TGTTTAAGGTCGTGATAGAAATAGCCTGCCTCCTCTTCGTCGGAGAGGATAAAGAGTTGGCAATTAGCGGTAAGCGGTAAGCGGTTAGCGGTTAGCGAGGACAGGGATGCGAAGAGCATGGGGGCGGAAGAGGCAACGAGACCCTCGAGGAAAATCGTTTTTACCGACTTTTCCTCTATCTTCTCCTTCAAGGCTCCTACCTGTGGAGCCATCGCATACAGTTGTACTAATTCCTGTATCGTCATTTTGTGTTGCAAAAGTAGTGCAAACCGAGTAAAATACAAAATAAATCCGGATTTATTTTTATTTTCGAGGCGCAGCCTACTTTCGACCAAAGGTCAAAAGTAGTATTTTTTTTATTAAAACACCCCGTTGGGGTGGAAATTTTACAAAATTAACGATGGCGGGGACTGCAACTGCGTTCCGCAGCTTCATGCTGTTTCAAAAGTCTCATCGCTCAAACAAGCTTGGCGCTGTTCCTCTGGAATCATCATGCATCATCTTTGATGATGTTGCATCCCCCACCATCTCAAAAAATTTATCAGGCTGCGCACTCCCAATAGGGTTCAGGGCTAGTGGCTTAATGGGTTAGTAGGTTAATAGCTTAGTAGGTTATTAGAGAGATCTTTACGGGAGATTATAGAAGGAGGCGGTAGCTTGTATAATTTTTTGAGATGTGGTACGGAACCAAGCTCGCTTGAGTGCAGTAGCACTGTCTTACACTTGGGAGAGGCGATAAGCCTCGAGTTATCCACATCGTTAATTTTGAATAATTTCTTTGACCTAAAGGTCAAAGCGTGCTAAAGATACGATTACCACCCCTGTAGGGGGTGCTAAAATAAATCTGTGGAAATAATCTGTGAACCGATGGAGCAGCGAGAGCAGAGTCAAACTAGTTTGAACTATGCCGATTCGTGACAGAGGAAGACAAAGTCAAATCTGTGAGATCTGTGTGAGATTAAGACTACTGGTCGGGGTTCTCTACGTAGCCCTGGTATTCGGGAATGAGGGCAGACATGATGGCTTCTGCGGCCTGCGACATCGTTTGCTGGACATTCTCCAAGCCCTGCCCCTTCGGATATATCGGTTGATGAATCGTCAGCGATAACGGATGCCAGTTCACGAAATGCCAGTCACGTGTTCGGGGCATCACCTTAAAAGAACCGTTGATCGTCATCGGAACGACGGGTAACTGTAACTCATCCGCCAAGGCGAAAGCACCCTTCTTAAACGCACTCATGTGACCTGTGAAGCTGCGGGCACCCTCCGGGAACACCACGACACTGCAGTTACCTGTCTTTAAGATATGACGCGCAGCCTTATAGGTCGCCCTCACCTTTGCCGTACCTCTCCTATCCACAAAGATCTGATGCGACTTGGCACAGGCATATCCGACAAACGGGATCTTCTTCAGCTGGTATTTCATCATCCACTTGAAGTTACGTCCCAAGAAACCATATATCAGGAAGATATCAAAGGCACCCTGATGATTCGCCACAAAGACATACGACTGGTTTTCCGCCAGATGTTCACGTCCCTCAACCTTGACGGGCAACAGGAACACCCAGGCAATCACTCTCGCCCACCAACGACCCGGATAATAGCCCCAATAGTGACCATCACCAATGGTACATCCTATCGCTACCACGAGGGCTGTCCATATCGTCATGATAATCGTGACGGGGATGGCGATAATCAGCTGGTAGAGGCGGTAGAGTACCTTCTTCATGGGTTAGTGGTTATGGGTTAGAGGTTATAGATGAGGGGTTGAGGGGAGAGAGGGATATTTACGCGTCCAGCCGTCCCAACGGAGGCGCATGACGCCGAAGAAAGCCTCGCCGAAGATGCCACCAGACATCTTGGACGTGCCTTCCCTGCGATTGACGAAGATGACAGGAACCTCCTTGATCTTAAAGCCAATCTTATAGGCAGTGAACTTCATCTCTATCTGGAAGGCATAGCCCTTGAAACGGATCTTGTCGAGTTCGATGGTTTCCAACACGCGACGCCTGTAGCACTTGAAGCCTGCAGTGGTGTCGTGTACCTTGAAGCCAGTGACGAAACGCACGTATTTCGAGGCGAAGTAACTCATGAGGACGCGTCCTATCGGCCAGTTGACGACATTGACGCCACTGACATAACGACTGCCAATAGCCAAATCGTAGCCTCCTTCGGAGGCTTCATCATTGTCTTTTTTGGGTGCGCAAGCGCTATAAAGTCTGGGGAGGTCGTTGGGGTCGTGACTGAAGTCGGCATCCATCTCGAAGATATAGTCGTAGTCGTGTTCCAAGGCCCACTTGAAGCCCATGATATAGGCTGTACCGAGTCCGAGTTTTCCACTGCGTTCCAATAGGAACAGACGGTCGGCAAATTCTTCTGCCATCAGCCCTTTGACAATCGTTGCTGTACCGTCTGGTGAGCCATCGTCAATCACCAGAATATGGAAACACTTCTCCAAGGAGAATACCGCCCGAATAATCTTCTCGATATTCTCTTTCTCATTATACGTCGGAATAATAACGATGCTATCGCTCTTCATCACTTCTCAATTTGTCTGCAAAGGTAGTGCAAACCGAGTAAAATACAAAATAAATCACTATTTATTTTTATTTTCGAGGTGCAGCCTACCTTCGACCGAAGGTCAAAGTTACGAAATTAATTATAAATATAGCAGCCTACGGCTGGAAATTTTTCAAAATTAACGATGTGGATAACTCGAGGCTGGTCGCCTCTAACAAAGCTAAGTCAGTGCTACTGCACTCAAGCAAGCTTGGTTCCGTACCTCTGTCTTACCCTTGCCGTGAAAGCTACGCTTCCCCGGGTTATTCCACATCTCAAAAAATTATTCAGGCTACCGCCTCCCAATAGGGTTCATTATTCATGGTTAGCGGTTAGCGATGAAAGGCTACGGGTAGGCGAGCTTTGCTCGGGAATGCGGTTATTGGTTAACGTTGGACGAGACAACGCCTTTGGATGTTACTTCAAACCCATCTTGGTGATATAGCCCGTTTGCGCATTTCGGTGATAGTATTCTGTGTATAGTTGTTCACCACCAAAATTGATTAGCAAACCATAAGGAAGATGGGTTAGGTTCATATAACTCCATAACTGACGGCGATGAGAGGTCTCGACAAACGAGACTGCCTTTAGCTCTATGATTATCTGTCCATTGACAAGTAAATCCAATCGGTATGTCTGGTCCAACTGGACATCATCCCAGTAGATTGGAAGAAATACCTGTCGCTCTACCGTATAACCTTTCTGTTCTAACAAATAGGTCAGAACCTTCATAGCCTCTCCTGTTATATCGTGGAGGATGCTGCAAGTCTCTTGATACTTTTCTATACTTTCCATTGTCTTTTAATGAATAGTTAAACTATCTCGCTGCAAAATTACCTATTTTCTCTTAATCTCCAAAGATTATATGCATATTATTAAAAGAATTTGTGATAAAGGGAGGCGGTAGCTTGAATAATTTTTTGAGATGGTGGGGAATGCAACATCATCAAGGATGATGCATGATGATTCAAGAGGAACAGCGCTAAGCTTGCTTAAGCGATGAGACTTTTGAAACAGCATAAGATGCGGTACGCAGTTGCAGTCCCCACCATCGTTAATTTTGATAAATTTCCACCCCCGCAGGGGGTGCTTATAATCCGTGAGATCCGAGTGATCCGTGGTCTTAAAGAAAATCTGTGGGATCTGTGAGATCTGTGTGAGTTTATTTGGAATGGAGGGTGATGACGACGATTTCGCCGGGGAGACCGAGGCGGAAGGGAATGAGGGCACCGAGGCCTGTGGAGACAAAGAGGGCACGGAGACCCTCATACGTCATACCACCCCACTCATTATAACTCAAAGAAGCCGGAGAGAAACCGAAGACATCCGTCTGTCCTCCATGCGTATGACCACTCAGCGTCAGTTGTGCATGACACTGGGGCAGGATGAGTTCACGCCATGCTGTGGGGTCATGCTGGAGCATGATGATAAAGGGAGCCCACCCCTGCCCTCCCTGAAGGGAGGGAGTTAGACCTGAGAGGGTCTTAGCGACATCGCCACGACGGGGCATGCGCTTGACGGTGCCCCAGTTCTCCATACCAGCAATGACGATGGAGTCACTGTCGTGATGGATGATACGATGCTCATTCATCAGGAGCGTCCAACCAGTCTGACGCACCAAAGACTGTGTCTTGGCACAGTTGGCCTCCTTCTCTAACGAGTCACAGGGTTGATAGACAGCATAATCGTGATTACCTAATACAGCATAGACACCATCAGGGGCTTTCAACCGACTTAACTGAGGCAGGTGGTCAACTAATTCCTCGGGATAGACGTTCTGTAAATCACCCGTAAACACAATCATATCGGGCTTTAAGGCAAGAATACTATCTATGGCACGTTCCAGCAACCACTCACGACTGCCTGTCATGGTTCCGACATGGGCATCAGAGAACTGGACGATGCGATAGCCGTCAAAGGCTTTGGGAAGGTCTTTACTACTATATTCCACCTGATGTATCTCCAACTGCTGGTAGCCTACGAACAAACCATAGGCAGCAAACAGCATGATGAGCAAGGCGGCAGTAATGCCTATCTTCTTGCCCCATCGTTTGGGACAAAGCCAACGACAGAGGAAGAACACAACGATTGGAACGACCACGAAGGCCATCAACAGGAAAAAGGGTACAGCGTAACGAGCGATCATTTTGTAAAGTTTAAAGAGTTTAAGAGTTTAAAGAGTTTAAAGGGTTTAAGAGTTTAAGGGGTTTAAGGGGTTAAAGGTTGGAGAGGAGGAATTTACGGAGGGTTTCGACAGGGAGGCCGCGACGAGCGGCATAGTCATGGAGTTGGTCTTCCCCAATCTTTCCGATAGAGAAATAATGCGCCTCAGGAAGCGCTATCATCAGACCACTGACACTGGCATGCGGTTTCATCGCCCCACTCTCCGTGAGACGGATACCTATCTGTTTGAAGTGTATCAGTTCGTCCAATACAAAGTTCAGACTCGTGTCTGGCAGAGAGGGATAACCGACGGCAGGACGGATGCCCTGAAATTTCTCGGCATGCAGTTCCTCCATCGTCAACTGTTCGTCAGGTGCATAGCCCCAATCGGTACGTCGTACCTCTTCATGGAGTTTCTCTGCTGCTGCCTCTGCCAATCGATCCGCCAACAACTGCACCATCATCTTCATATAAGCATCCTGGTCGAAGTCGGTTTCCATCCCATGGTCGACACTGGTTGCAAACACCCCAATCTTATCGTGGTCAGGACGAATGAAGTCAGAGAGACAGAGACAATCCCCATGTTGCTGACGCAACAAGGGTAAGTTGAAAGTTGAAAGTTTAAAGTTTAAAGTTGAGCGGTTAGCGGTTAGCGAGATGACGATGTCATCACCGTGGGAGTGGCAGTCGAAGAGTTCGAAGAGGGCATAGACCTGATACTTATCATCGAGGTGGCGGAGGATATCCTCTGCCTCTGCCCTATTCTTCTGTTGTTCGACAGGGTCGTGCAACTGCCACGCATGATAGAAATACGCCCAGTTGATATAGGGTTGCAGGTCGTGTATGCGATAGGTACGTTTCATCTGAAAGCGATCTCCTCTCCGATATAGTTAGTATCCACATTCCCGTCCGCATAAACGGTATGTCCGTTACAGAGGGTTCGTTCTACACGCCATGAGTAGGTATGTCCCTCCATCGGACTCCATCCGCACTTACTCAGAATACAGTCGGGTGTGACGGTCCAAGGGGTGTTCGGACGTACCAAGACCAGGTCTGCCCGATAACCAGGACGGATAAAGCCTCTGTCCCGCACCTCAAAGAGACGTGCCGGGTTATGACACATCAGTTCTACGAGTCGTTCCAACGACAGTACGCCCTCATCGACGAGTTCGAGCATCGTCACCAACGAGAACTGAATCATCGGCATACCACTGGCAGCCTTCACACAACCTCCTTCCTTCTGCGACAACAGATGAGGGGCATGGTCGGTACCAATGACGGTGATACGTCCATCCTGCAAGGCCTGTCGCAAAGCAGCCCTGTCTTTTACAGTCTTGATGGCGGGGTTGCATTTGATTTTCGCCCCCAGGCGCTCATGGTCGAGCTGGGTGAAATAAAGATGGCCCACGCAAGCCTCGGCGGTGATCGGAGAACTCGGAGAACTCAGAGTATTCTGATTATTCGGAGTATTCTGATTATTCAGAATATTCTGAGCAAAGAGCTCCAGCTCTTTGCCAGTGGTGAGATGCGCGACATGAAGTCGCGCATGGTGCTTCTGTGCCAGTGCTACGGCCAGTTTCGTACTCTCATAACAAGCCTCTTCACTGCGTATCTCGGGGTGGTGCGTCACCTCAGGGTCATCGCCATACTGTGCCTTGGCAACAGCCATATTGCGGTTGATGATACTCGTATCCTCACAATGTGCCATGAGGGGTAGCGGAGTCGTCTTGAAGATACGCTCCAGTGCCTCTTGGCGGTCTACCAACATATTTCCCGTAGAAGAACCCATAAAGAGTTTGATGCCGGGGATACGATGGATATCCAACTGAGGGAAAGTATCGACATTATCATTCGTGGCACCATAGAAGAAACTGTAGTTGACATGACTCTTCTGACGGGCGATAGCGAATTTCGCCTCCAACGCCTCCAACGAAGTGGTCTGAGGGTTGGTGTTCGGCATGTCGAAGAAAGAGGTCACCCCTCCTGCCGCTGCTGCCCTACTCTCCGTATCCATATCCGCCTTCTCTGTCATTCCCGGTTCCCGGAAATGCACATGGTCATCAATGAGGCCTGGGAGGATGAAGCAGCCGGAGGCGTTGATTCGCTCTAGGGGGGCTAGTTCTTCTAGTGGAGCTAGTTTTTCTAGTAGGTCTAGTTGGTCTAGAGGTACTAGACCTACTATCGTGCCGTCTTCGATGATGATAGAACCATCGAACGTCCGACCTTCATTGACAATCGTTCCACCTTCGATGATTGTTCTCATGGCGACTTATTTCTGAGGGATATTGGTCAATGGGTTCGAGGATGACGAAGCAGGGGCAGGAACATCCTGAGGCTGATCACCCAGTCCGTTCATTCGTTTCTCATTCTCCTGAGCCGTCTGGTAGTAGTCTTTTACATAGGGATCCTCCTTGAAGCGCTTGGTGGCCTTCGACATGATATCCTCAATCTGCGGTGTCAGAATCGGATAGCGATACTGGCTGGTAATCATCATGAAGACACCAGGTCCCAAGACATTGTCGAAGTTATCCTCGATAAACTTCATGACGAGACGGTCTTCCTCCTGTGCAATCTTGTTGGCCTCCATGGAGAGTTGGCGGTTGATGACCTCCTCATCAATACCCTCCAGCATCATCTGACTCTGTTTGTGCGAGAGTTCATTCATCTGGCTCGTCAACTGGTTATGCCTGTCAATGAACTTATAAAGGGAGTCATTCATGGGCGTGCCACCTACAATCTGGCGCGCAGGGTCTATCTTAATCGTAATCTCACCTTTCTCCAAGACGATGGGCATGATACTCTCGTCATCCATGTAAAGGCTTGCCATGCGTACCGTGTCCAACAGACCGGTGAAATGGAACTCACCATGTACGACATCACAAGAATCTATTTTCTTGAATTCGTTATTCTTAATCGCCTTCAGATAGAGTTTATTACCATCTAATGCCGAGACAGACGAAGTGCCCTCTACGTTGTATGAACTGGCACACGACGCGAGGATTGTCAAGACAACAGGCAAAAAGAAAATCTTCTTCATAGACGTTTTTCTGTATTTTCTCTGCAAATGTACAACGATGGTTTGAAACGAAGAAAAATATTTGCGCAATTTAATAAATTTGTGCATTTATTTAGCGTTTTTTTGATTCTAGATTCTCTTTTTCCAATTCCTTGGTCATGCGATGACTGGTATAGAGTTGGAGGATGGCTGCCAAAAGCAACACGATAATCCAGTTGTTATGTACATATTTAATATATATAAGGAAATCCAAGCCAAAGAAGTTTGCCTGATTGGCAAACATCATCAAGGCGGCTATCAGGAACAGTATATCACTAATGAGGATGATGCGACGGAGACGACGGATGGTGAAATTCGTACCCTCGTAGGTCTGACGCATCTGCATGGAGGCGAAAAGCAAAGCCCCCGGGGCAAAGACATAGGGGGCCCACGACTGACGGAATACTGTGGCTCCTGCGCCTATCACCATCAACATACCACCCAACAAAAACAGGGCGGTCTCTATCTTACTCAACTGTCTCATCGGTATTCTTGGGGAGTGAAGCCTCGTCGTCACTGAGTACGAAGATATCCTCGTCGTCTGCCTTCATGAAATAACGCTCACGGGCTATCTTCTCAATGGCTTTCGGGTCACTGTTCAGTTTACGAATCTGCTTCTGATTATGATGATACTGGTCGTTCTGGCGCTTGATTTCGTCCTGCAACTCTCCAATGCGCTGTTGGTTCTGGAAATGATTCCACACACTGTTCTCGTCGATGAAGCCTATCAACAAGACAGCGACAATTGTTACCAAAGCATATTTCAGCCATGGCGAACGATATATTTTAACCAGTATATTATTCAGATGCTTCATAATTTGGTGACAAAAGTATAAAAAATAATTGAAAGTTGCGTTTTTTTTGTTATCTTTGTGCCAAAATTTAATGAATCTTATGGAAGAATATATCGTTTCGGCGCGAAAATACAGACCGACCTCTTTTGATACGGTGGTCGGTCAACAGGCGTTGACCACCACGCTGAAGAATGCGGTAAAGAGCGGAAAACTCGCTCACGCCTACCTCTTCTGCGGTCCCAGAGGTGTGGGAAAGACCACCTGTGCCCGTATCTTCGCCAAGGCTATTAACTGTATGAGTCCGACAGAAGCCGGAGAGGCGTGCGGACACTGTGAGAGTTGTCAGGCTTTCAACGAGCAGCGCTCGTTCAATATCTTTGAGTTGGATGCTGCCTCCAACAACTCCGTGGAGCACATCAAGACACTGATGGAACAGACACGCATCCCACCACAGGTAGGCAAATACAAGGTGTTCATCATTGACGAGGTACACATGCTCTCCACGGCTGCCTTCAACGCCTTCCTGAAGACGTTGGAAGAGCCCCCTGCCCATGTCATCTTCATCCTTGCCACCACCGAGAAACATAAGATTCTGCCGACCATCCTGAGTCGTTGTCAGATCTATGACTTCGAGCGTATGACGGTGCGTAACACCATCAGTCATCTGAAAGCCGTGGCAGAGAAAGAGGGCGTGCAGTATGAAGAACAGGCACTTGCTGTCATTGCCGAGAAGGCTGATGGCGGTATGCGTGATGCCCTGAGTATCTTCGACCAGGCGGTATCGTTCTGTCAAGGGAATATCACCTATCAGAAGGTCATTGAAGACCTGAACGTGCTGGATTCCGAGAACTACTTTATAATCATCGACCTGGCTGTTGAGAACAAGGTGGCAGACATCATGGTGCTGCTCAACCAAATCATCAATAAAGGATTTGACGGAGGACTGCTTATCGGCGGTCTCGCCAAACATGTGCGGAACGTCCTGATGGCGAAAGACCCACAGACACTCCCCTTGTTAGAAGTCAGTGACCAACAACGGGAACGCTATCAGGAACAGGCGAAGAAATGTGAGACACGTTTCCTGTATGATGCCCTGCGACTGATGAACCAGTGCGACATCAACTATCGACAGTCGTCCAACAAACGACTGCTCGTCGAACTGACGCTCATCGAGGTGGCACAACTCACCCAACCCGATGATGCGGTGGGTAGTGGGCGTAAGCCCAGCAGATTAAAATCCCTGTTTAAGCAACTGATACAACAACCTCAGCCCAAGAAAGCAGCCCCGCAGGTAGCTGCCGTTGAGGAGGTTGTGTCTCAGAGTACTCAGAGTGCTCAGAGTACTCCGACAGCTACCTACAATTCCGCTTCGCGGCCTCAGCTGAAGAAGGACATTGGCAGTTCCTTTAAGAAACTGCGCGAGAAGACCCAGTCTTCCAAGGGAAAGATGCAGATCATCCCAGGAACCCTGCCTGGCAATCCGTATGCCGTTATCAAAGACGAGCGGTTGGAGTTCACCCAGCAGGAATTGGAACTGCAATGGATGATGATGTGCAACCGCATGCCCCAGCATCTGAGCGGTATTGCCACCCGTATGAAGAACATGAACCCTGTCATCATGGAGATGCCCCACCTGGAAGTCGTTGTCGAGAATCAACTCGCCTACGACCAGATGATGGAGATCAAAGGCAGTATCGTCAACACGCTGAAGGTCTATCTGCATAACAATACCATCACCCTCGACATCAAGGTTGCCGAGCATCAGGAGAAGGTACGCATCCTTACCCGAAGAGAACAGTTTGAACTGATGGAAAAAGAATATCCCGCAGTCGGTAAACTGCGGGAACTCTTAGACCTTGAGTTAGCGTGATAAAGGGTAAAGGTTATAGGTTATAGGTTAAAGAATCTTTAAACTCTTTAAACCCTTAAACTGACTTTAAACTCTAAACTTTCAACTTTAAACTAAATTAAGGTCATCCCCAGCTTCTTGCATTCTGCCCGCATATCGTCAGGCCAGATTGATGCCTGAATCTCACCGATATGTCCTTTATGCAGGAGTACCATACACAGACGACTCTGTCCGATACCTCCTCCAATACTCAAAGGCAACTGGTCGTTGAGGAGTTTCTGGTGGAAATAGAGTCCTTCACGTTCCTCCTGACCTTCCAGTTTCAACTGGCGCAACAGCGACTCCTTATTGACACGGATACCCATCGATGACAACTCGAAGGAACGTCCCAAGACAGGATACCAGATGAGGATATCACCATTCAGACCAGCCAGTCCGTTCTCTCCGATAGTCGACCAGTCGTCATAGTCAGGAGCACGACCGTCATGTTTCTCACCATTCGACAACTTACCACCGATACCGATGATAAACACAGCACCATATGCCTCACAGATGGCATCCTCACGCTCTTTCGGTGTCTTGTTCGGATACATCTTCAGGAGTTCCTCGGCATGGATGAAGGTAATCTTCTCAGGCAGGAAGGGCTTGATTTGCGGATAGGTCTCACAAGTCAGGTACTCCGTACGACGGATGGCTGCATAGATACGCTCCACCACATTCTTCAGATAAGCGACTGTACGCTGCTCCTTCGTGATGACTGCCTCCCAGTCCCACTGGTCGACATACAAGGAATGGAGGTTATCCAGTTCCTCGTCTGCACGGATGGCATTCATATCGGTATAGATACCATAACCTGGTTCTATCTGGTATTCTGCCAACGAGAGGCGCTTCCATTTCGCCAACGAGTGAACCACCTCAGCACGGGCATCACCCAGGTCCTTGATAGGAAACGACACAGCACGCTCTACCCCGTTCAGGTCATCATTGATACCCAGTCCTTTGAGTACAAACAAAGGGGCTGTCACACGACGGAGACGCAGTTCCGTCGAAATATTCTGTTGGAAAAACTCCTTAATCAATTTGATACCCTGCTCTGTCTGTTTCGTGTCGAGAAGGGATTGGTAGTCGATTGGTTTAATCAGTTGACTCATCTCGAATATTTACTATTTGACGATTTACTATTTACTTTGTTCTGTTATTTTGCGACTGCAAAGGTACTACTTTTAAACTAATTTGCAAGGAAAATTCCAAAATATTTTGCAAAATGACAGTATTTTGTTCTATTTTCTGTCATTTTGACTTGAATGGAAAAAGTTTAAGGAGTTTAAGAGGTTTGAGAGGTTTAAGAGTTTAAGGTTAGCGCGTAATCATTAAAAGATTATAAAACTATAAACTATAAACTATAAACTATAAACTTTTTTGTAATTTTGAGAATTCTCTCGAAGTTACTCACGTTCGAGAAAATTCAAATATTATTTGGTTTTCTCCTCACTTATTCGTAACTTTGCTCGCCAAAATTACAAAAAAGGTCCCGTAGCTTAGTTGAATAGAGCGTCAGATTCCGGTTCTGAAGGTCTTGGGTTTGAATCCCAACGGGATCACATACAAATCAAAAGACTCCAACGAGAACTTGTTTTCAGTTGGAGTCTTTTTTATTTGGATGTCAGACCAGCCCGTGGCAGGGCTGGGATGGACGAAGTCAATCCCTGCGGGATCACTTTCTCCTCAGCCTACGAAACTCTGCCTGCGCCTTTGCCATCTGCTCCAAGAAGGCGGGAGAGGTATGTAGGCGAATCACTGCAGCACTGGCTGCCAGGCGTCCTGCATCTACGTCACTCTGCCAATGGGCACCAACGATGACACGACTGTCACCATACATCATCCCTCGTGCCAACAAGGTGTCGGCAGCCTCAGGATTGATTTCCGTCATCAACAGGGTAAGGCTCCAGCCACGAATCGTATGTCCTGAAGGATAAGAGCCATTCGTACGAAGTCCTTCCTCTTCCCACGTGCTCAGCATGTGTTCGTTCATCACCATGAAAGGACGTCTGCGCTGGTAGTAGCGTTTGGCTTTGCCACCAATCTTATCACAGGTTCTGACACCTCGTGTCAACAAGGTATAGATCTCCGGGGTCTCCTCTTTGGAGATCTTCAGACCAAAGACCTCACTGAACTCATTGATGGTCGTGTCCAAGTTCCAGATGGCATCGCGTAAGGCGATGGATGCACGGATAGAATCCAATCGCTGGGACTTGCCCCACATATACCGCATGACGTCATGGACAAACGCCTCTCCGGTAGAGTCTGGAGGTGCCGGAAGCCATTTCAACAGGTCGGGCAGTTCTCTTGTATGGAAATAAGTCTCATCCTGATTATCCTGTGCGTTGATAGGTACACTACCCAAAAGGAATACGGTGGCAAAAAGTCCTACTATTTTCTTGATTCTCATACTACTAATTTTAATTTTGCGCTCCAAAGTTACGAAAAATTTTTGTTATATCAGTATTTTTCCTTATTTTTGCAAAAATTATTGCACATAGCACATGGATATTACAGAACGATTCCTAAACTACACCCAATTCGACACACAATCGGCTGAGGACAGCGACAGTGTGCCCAGTACTTCCAAACAACTGATTTTCGCAGAATACTTGAAAAAAGAACTCGAGAAAGAAGGTCTTGACGATGTGGAACTCGATGAGAAAGGGTATCTCTATGCTACCCTCAAGGCGAATACCAAGGACAAGGTACCTACCATCGGTTTTATCTCCCATTACGATACCAGTCCTGACTGTTCGGGTGCGGACATCAAACCACAGATTGTACGAAACTATGACGGCTCGGACATCCTGTTGTCCAAAGGAATTGTCAGCAGTCCGAAGAAGTTCCCTGAGTTGTTGCAACATGTAGGTGAAGATATCATCGTGACCGATGGGACGACACTGTTAGGTGCTGACGACAAGGCTGGCATTGCCGAGATTGTTCAGGCGATGGTATACTTGCAGGAACATAAGGACATCAAGCACGGTAAGATCCGTATTGCTTTCAATCCCGATGAAGAGATTGGTATGGGTGCCCATCACTTCGACGTGGAGAAGTTCGGATGCGAATGGGCGTATACGATGGATGGTAGTGATGTCGGAGAACTGGAGTTTGAGAACTTCAATGCCGCCAGTGCCAAGATTCATTGCAAGGGTATCAATGTGCATCCCGGTTATGCCAAGGACAAGATGGTGAACGCCATCCTGTTGGCGATGGAGCTGGCCGCTATGTTACCCGCTGACGAGACTCCCGGAACCACCGAAGGCTATCAGGGCTTCTATCATCTGTTAAGTGTAGAAGGCAATGTAGAGAAAGCCACCCTGTCATACATCATCCGTGACCATGACAGAGAGCGTTTTGAGGATCGCAAGCGATTCATCGAGAACTGCGTGGAGACGATGAATGAGAAATACGGAGAAGGTACTGTCACTGCCGAGGTGAAAGACCAGTATTATAATATGAAGGAGAAGATAGAACCCGATGCCATGCATGTCATCGACTTGGTATTGCGTGCCATGCAGGAGACGGGTGTTGCTCCAAAGGTACGTCCTATCCGAGGGGGTACAGACGGTGCCCAGCTCTCTTTCAAAGGACTCCCCTGTCCTAACATCTTTGCCGGTGGCATCAATTTCCATGGACCTTATGAGTTTGTTCCCATCCAGTCGATGGAAAAAGCCATGCAGGTCATCGTCAAAATCTGTGAACTCGTTGGCAGTTACAATGCTTAATTCTTACACCTAAAGGTGTAAGCGTGCTAAAGATACGATTAGACAAGTGACAATTAACGACGATTAGACAAATGGGACTTTAAACTTTAAACTCTAAACTTTAAACTTTATAATGGCCGAACTTCCACCACTTATCAATGACCTTGCCCTGATATTGGTATCAGCAGGTATCGTTACCTTGATTTTCAAGAGACTCAAGCAACCTTTGGTATTAGGCTATATCGTAGCAGGCTTCTTAGTGAGTCCCCACATGCCCTATACCGCTTCTGTTGTCGACATGGAAAGCATTCACATGTGGGCTGATATCGGTGTGATGTTCCTGTTGTTCTCCTTAGGACTTGACTTCTCGTTCAAGAAAATCCTGAAGATGGGTGCCTCACCCATCATTTCCACTGTGACCATTATCTTCTGTATGTCCCTATTGGGTGTCATCATCGGTCAGCTCTTCAGTTGGGGAAAGATGGACTGTATCTTCCTCGGCGGTATGCTGGCGATGAGTTCCACCACTATTATATATAAGGCCTTCGACGACTTAGGACTGCGCCAGCAACAGTTTGCAGGACTGGTGATGAGTGTGCTGATACTGGAAGACATCCTCGCTATCGTGATGATGGTGATGCTGAGTGCCATTGCCAGTGGCAACAACCCAGACGGAGGACAGATGCTGGGTTCTATTGCCAAGATTGGTTTCTTCCTAGTACTCTGGCTGGTCGTTGGTATCTTTGCGATTCCTGCTTTTCTGCGTCAGGTACGCAGTCTGATTAATGCAGAGGTACTGCTGGTCGTATCTCTCGGACTCTGTTGTGCCATGGCTGTCTTCTCGACAAAGGTAGGCTTCTCCTCTGCCTTCGGTGCTTTCATCATGGGTAGCATCTTGGCTGAGACCATTGAGGCAGAACGTATTGAGAAACTGGTAGAGCCTGTGAAGAACCTCTTTGGTGCCATCTTCTTCGTGTCTGTGGGTATGTTGGTAGACCCGAAAATCCTGGTGGAATATGCTATACCTATCATCGCCCTTGTGCTGACCATCCTGATAGGTCAAGGTATCTTCGGTACCATCTCCTTCATGCTGGGTGGTGAGTCCCTGAAGTCTGCCATGCGTTGCGGATTTTCCATGGCACAGATCGGTGAGTTCTCTTTCATCATCGCCTCCTTAGGACTGTCCTTGGGTGTCATCAGCGACTTCCTCTATCCGGTAGTCGTGGCTGTCTCTGTCATCACCACGTTCCTGACACCTTATATGATACGTTTGGCAACACCAGCCTATAGCAGTATCGAGCATCATTTGCCGAATCAGTTCATTAAGATCCTGAACCATCTGTCGATGAGTCATCCGAGTTCTAACGAGTCGAGTAAATGGAAACGGCTGTTGACCCAGATGGCAATGAACACGCTGATATACTCCATCCTTACTGCCGCTATGATTACCATCATGTTCACCTTCGTGCTACCCATCACCCGTCAGATGCTCCCAGGTTGGGAACTCCATTGGTATGCGAATGCCATCACTGGTGTTTTGACCGTGCTGTTCATCTCACCCTTCCTTCGTGCGATGGTAATGAAAAAGAACCGCAGTGAGGAATGGAAGGCATTATGGGCAGAGAGTAATGTCAACCACCTACCCCTGCTCTTCACCATCTTGGTACGTGCGGTTATCGCGGTGGCTTTCATCTTCTATATCTGTCATTACCTGAGTCGTTTCTCCAGTGCCATCATGATTACTATCGGTATCATTGCCGTAGGTCTGATTGTTGTCTCCCGTACCATCAAGCAACGAAGCATCAAACTGGAGCGACTGTTTATCCTGAACCTGCGTTCCAGGGATATTGCCGCCCAGGTACATGGCAAGAAACGGCCGCTCTATGAAGGTAAGTTGTTGGACCGTGACGTGCATATCGCCATCTTTGACGTACCGATGGACTCAATGTGGATGGGAAGTAACCTGAAACAACTGAGTTTCGGTAAGAAATATGGTATTCATGTCTCCAGTATTCTTCGTGCCAATCATCGACTGAACATCCCTGACGGTGACTATGTCATCTATCCTGGTGACAAATTGGAAGTCATCGGCAGTGACGACCAACTCGCCAAATTCAAGGATGCCGTAGAGAAGGAAATCTTCGGGGAGGATATCAATCTGGAAGACCGTGAGATGAAACTGCGTCAGTTGATTATCGGCAGTGACAGTCCGTTTATAGGCAAGACCCTGATAGAGAGTGGTATCCGTGACCTGTACAGTTGTATGGTCATCGGTTTAGAGGAAGGAAAAGAGAACCTCTCATCTGTCAGTCCTAACAGACGTTTCCAAGAGGGAGATATCATCTGGATTGTGGGTGAGGAAGAAGCCCTACAGGCGTTGTTGATGGCAGAAAGATAACGAATACCATTGTACGGCATTGGTGGAATTGCTGCGCTTATCGTACTTCAAGGCATCGGTCAGCGTTGCCGCATTGCATCGGAAGGAGAAGTTATAACTGGTGTATGGTGCCAATACGACAGAGCATGACATGTTGAAACAGTGGAGGTCACGTGACACGGATGCCGTTGTTAAAGACATCTTGTGTCTATCGAAGTCATAACCACTGGAGAACGAGATATTCCAGCCCTCAGCAATACGGATATTACCACTGAAGTTCAAGTTCTGCGTGACTTTATACGGATAGCGCATGGAGTCGTAATTAAACTGACCTGCCGTATTCTCTCGCACGGATATTCCATACCCGATACTAAGTGACCATGGAATACTGAACGTCATATAGCCGTCTTCATCAGTCTCTGCCATTCCTTTCTCCTTTCTGGCTCCATGTTTTCCTGCCTCCATCTTATCATCGATATTGGTCTCTACGCCACTGTCGTACTCTTCTTCATCATCCCTACCCTTCTTATTACCTTTCTTCTTACTGACCTTCTCGCCCCGTAACCATTTGAAGAAATTAGCGACCTTCGTGTTATCGAGTGTATACGACAGGTTTTGGGAGATACCTTGGAAACGACCGAAACGTCCCCTGCTATACTCCGTATGATTGCCTATATAGGGATGACCTAAAGAGTCCACATCATAAGCGTAAGTAGCAAAGGTCGCATTGAGGTTGAGGGTATAACTCTTCGAGAGCTTCAAGCGCAGACGCGTATAGAGGTCACTCCACGGATGATAGTCAGTGGCGAAGTTATACGACATCGAGGCACCCAACTCATCAATGATACTGATTTTCTTGAAACCTGTCGAGTCATCATCACTCTTGATTTTCATCTCAATGTTATTAGAGATATCCATCGAGATCATTCCCGTCTTACCTTTGCCTGGAACACCATAGAGTGATCCTGAATAAGGAGAGTATTCTACCATTGTCACGTTACCCTCACGGTCCGTCTTTTGATAGGTCTCATAATAACCATAGCGCGAAGCACCGAAGTCCGGGGCATAACTGAAACTGACGGAGGGAGTAATCACGTGGCGTACCGCCTGAATCTTGTTTCCAAAGATTTTCCGGTTAGGGATATACATTCCATAGAGTTTCGTTGATGCCGACACATTCAGGCTCCAGTCATAGACATTATAGAAGCCCTGCAAGGTATCAATCACTTCCTTTTGGTCATCCTCATCCCAAGAGCGCCTTTGTTTCTGCGTGTACATCCTATCCGTAAAATTCAGTGACGGATTGATGTTCACATAACCGAAGAGCGTGAAGTTGGCACTGATTGGAATATTATGTCGCATACCGTTGCGCCAGTCTTTTGTCAGACTGGAATGCAACAACTTATCCTCCTTCGTATTGATGGAGTTGCTCAACTGTCCCGTATAACTCATAGAAATCTTCTCATACCAGCGTTCCTTGCCTGCACGATGCTTGCGTTTGAAAGGATAGAAACGGGCAATGGAGACATTCAGGTCAGGAAGTGTCAGCGCAATGGTCGAGTCACGCATATTCTGGTTGAGGTTGGCTGTCGCACTCAAGGTCATGCCGATACTGGAGAATGATGTACTCCAGTTAATTGAACTGGTACGTGTCGACTGCGTCATCGCCTGCGGGTTATACATTGAGTTCAGGTTGTCACGCTCATAACTGGTCGTGGCGAAGTTCACACTGGCAGACAATTGGGAGTACGGATTTGCCTTCGAGTCCTGATGGTGGCTCCACTGAATCTTAAAACTCGTCGTCTTCGAATAGTCAGGCATATTCTTGTCACCTGTCTTCGTACTCTGATAACTGGCATAGAAAGAACCACTATACCTATAACGCTTGCGGTAATTGGAGGCTGCAGACACTCCCCATGAACCTTTGGTATAAATCTCACCCAAGAGTTTCAAGTCCCACTTGTCGCTGAGGGCAAAATAATAACCACCATCACGCAGATAGAAGCCACGGGTAGACTCATCACCATAGGTCGGCATGATGAAACCGCTACTATAACTCTTCGTGAACGGGAAGAAACCATAAGGAATGGCTAAAGGTAACGGCACGTCTGCCACCACCAAATAGGCAGGTCCGAATACCACATCCTTGCCAGGACGCACCTTGGCACGTGACAGGGCGATATAGAAGTCAGGATGCGGTTCGTCACAGGTAGTATAACGTCCATGTTGCAGGAACAATTCTCCTTTCTCATTACGCTTGGAGAGTTCTGACACCATAAAACCGTCATCCTGCTGCGTATAGACATTCTGTATCAGACCCTTCTTCGTCTTGAAGTTGAATGCCATCGTGTCACTCTCATAGGTATCACTACCCATCTTAAAGACCGGTGTACCGTACTTCGTGCCCGTAGAGTCCATGGAACCGGTGGCATGCACCAGACTGGAATCTAAATGCATGTATATCTGGTCGCTCTGTAAGTCCATGTCCATGTATTTCACTTGGGCATTACCATAGAGATGTGCCATTCCTGAAGTCCCCTCATACGTCATTGAATCGTATGCCTGATACTCCACAGGAGCATCAATTCCGTTCTTACGTTGTCGGTTGATGCTGTCAGCATGCAGGGAGTCGTCTATCGCCTTGTTGTGTTTGAAGATGGCCAATTGCAAGGAGTCCATCTTGGTAGTGTCCACAGAAGACGGAAGAGGTAAGACGGAAGAGGTAAGAGCCGTGTCTTTCTTGATGGAGTCAACAGCCACGGAATCCTTGCTCTTTTCCTCTACAGGAAAGCGCATACGAGGTATCTCCGCCATTACAAATGTCAGGACGAAGAGCCATATTACGATGAGAGTCTTTTTTCTCACGGCTGCAAAGGTAGTGCAAACCGAGCAAAATACAAAATAAATACGTATTTATTTTTATTTTTGAGGTGCAGCCTATTCAAATCTCTCTGCCCACCCCAGAAAAATCTTAACCCCTTCGGCACCGAACTTCTCCAACGACTGAGCCGTTTCCAAGACAGTACGGACATGGTCGGGTGACGACTTGGAATAAAACTTATCGGCATAGCAGATAATCTGCTCCTCTAACGTCTCCGGCTCATAGCCTGGTAAGCCAGTACCGGTATGACGTTCGGCAACCCTTGCATGACGAGGGAAACCCTCAGCACGAAGGATTTTACCACCGATGGGTCCGTGTTTGATATAGGGTTCCGTGCCCTCACAATAGATGCTGGGTGCATCACAACGGAACACCCCGATATCGTGGAGCATGGCTGCCTCTTCCAAGAACTGACGGTCGACAGGCAGTTCCTTGTGACGGTCACAAATAAGCAAAGCACGGTCGGCAACCTGCCGACTGTGCTTGAGTAAAAGACGACGCAGCGCACCGTCTTGCGGATAATACTTATCAAGAAGTGCCTGATAGTCCATGATTGGTGTTGGCTGTTAGCTGTTGGCTCTTTCTATCCAAGCGAGGTTATCGCCACGACGGACTTTGCTTCCTGACTTGGCACTGACTTCAACGAGTTTTCCACCAAGTGCAGCAGGAATAGGAACAATCTCGCCCCATGGCGCCTGGATATAACAGAAG
Organism: uncultured Prevotellaceae bacterium; assembly: GCA_902800585.1. Taxonomy (GTDB): domain Bacteria; phylum Bacteroidota; class Bacteroidia; order Bacteroidales; family Bacteroidaceae; genus Prevotella. Next base: position 19,456 of record CADCEW010000059.1, on the reverse strand, counting down.
ATGTCACCCTCCTTGTACTGTTGTCCGATAAACGGATCGAGACAGGGTTCGCAGACACCCTCACCAGAGAACTCGTAATAGACCTGTCCGGCAATTGGAGCGGTGAGAGGATCAGCCTTCGCATGTTTAAAGGCAGCCAGTTCTGCAGGAGAAACCTTGGCGCCAATCTTGGCATCCTTTGCCTTCTGCAAGTCAGCCAGGAAGTTCTTCTTTGCCTGTCCGCTCTTATAGTTACGATACTGCTCGGGATGCATAGCCAATTCAAAGAGTTCCTCGTCATCCTGTCCATACTCCCATCCATTCTCGTCCATCTCCTTGCGGAAATCATCCAGGGCATTGGGTACCAAGGTATGCGGATCCACATCCGTGAACTCACGGTTCTGTTTCTTCGCCAACTCCACCAGTTCAGGATCGATGGTGCCGGGAATCTTACCACTCTTGCCGAGGATCATGCCCCACATCGAGTCGTCCATCATCACAAAGCGTCCCTTACCCTGTTCAATGGTGAGTAAGTTCATCAAAGCAATGTTCTTCACATACTGTGAGAACGGTGTTACCAATGGGGGATAACCCACACGAGGCCATACATACTCTACCTCATTGAAGAGTTTCACGAGCATATCGTCTGTGGTTAACTCGGGTTCACCCTTCTTGGCACGACTCTTATTGATGACACTGTGGATACCACCAAGGTCTGCCATCATGGATCCCATCATACCGCCAGGCAGTCCACAACCTAATAGGAGGCTTGACATGTGTTTGTTGGCAGGATTGATAAAGTAGCCGAGCCAGTCGTCTATGAACTCCTGGGTCAGTGTACGAGCCTGCATATACGCATTCATATTGATATCCTCCACCTCGAAGCCTTCATTCTTCAGCATCGACTGTACGGAGATAATGTCTGGATGCACCTTACCCCATGACAGTGGTTCGATGGCGGTATCGATGATATCCGCACCATTGTTGCAGACCTCCAAGATAGATGCCATCGACAGACCGGGTCCTGAGTGTCCGTGATACTGGATGATGATATCAGGATGCTTCGTCTTGATACTCTTCGTCAGGGCACCTAACAAGGCAGGCTGACCGATACCAGCCATATCCTTCAGACAAATCTCCTCTGCCCCTGCAGCAATCACCTCATCGGCAATAGCACTGTAATACTCAACGGTATGGACAGGAGAGGTCGTGATACACAGCGTTGCCTGTGGAATCATACCAGCTTCCTTCGCCCACTTGATACTGGGAATGATATTACGGGTGTCATTCAGTCCACAGAAGATACGGGGGATGTCCACACCCTGCGCCTTCTTTACCTTATACATTAAAGCACGGACATCGTCAGGAACGGGATACATACGGATGGCATTGAGACCACGATCGAGCATGTGTGTCTGGATACCCACCTCATTGAAGGGTTTACAAAAAGCACGGACAGCAGGGTTGGGATTCTCACCGGCAAGCAGGTTCACTTGCTCAAAAGCACCTCCATTGGTTTCCACACGGGCAAAACACCCCATATCAATAATCACCGGGGCAATGCGTTCCAACTGATCTTTACGAGGCTGGAATTTACCACTTGACTGCCACATGTCACGATAGACGAGACTGAATTTAATTTTCTTCTTCATAGATGAATAGAATCAATGTGTTGTTAATATTTCTGCAAAGGTACGAAATAATTCATAATTCATAGTTCATAATTCATATTTATTTTCTATCTTTGCGCAAAATTTAGATTTTATGAAGAAAGTTTTCTCCTTATTTATATTGATCATGCTGATCGTGGCATGCAGTCAGAAACAAGCTCCAAGAGAGAGACAGGAAGAAGCCATTACCATCCAACAGAACGAGCCTGGCGACTCTACCCTCTACGGACTTGCCTGTGACGGATGTACAGATTCTATCCTCGTATTGCTCCCCTATGCAGGCGGAGACCCTGACACGTTTGACATCATCAATGCGCACGAGACACACCAAATCTACGGTCGTCCTCGTATCGGCGATGACCTGGCTGTCGTTCTGAACCCGGAAGACAAAAACGAGGCTCTGATGATTATCAATCTGGAAAGACTGAAAGGAGAATGGTGCTACATGGTAACCCCTACCCTGAAGCGCATCGATAGGATGCCACCAAAGATGCAGCGCAGGATGCTGGAACGTATTCCCGACTCTGTCAAGGAGAGACTCTTGCAACCGCGCGAATACGGTTTCCGTATCAAACAGGGACATACCGTACAAGCCATTGGAAATGTTCGCAGAGATGTCTCCGCAGACAATATGAGTCCGGTAGAGTATCCCAGACAAAGACGCTATAGGGAATGGAAGCTCTATAACGGTAAACTGATTCTGAAGACAGACTCTATCAGGATACCGAACAGTACGAAGAGAGGTAAACCGGAATATGACACCGCTGTCATCAAACAATTGCGGAGAGACACGCTCGTACTCCAGTTCAAGAATCACGAACAGACATACTACCGCAAGAAAGAATCTGAACAATAACCCAAAAACAAAGAATATGACACTAAAAACCTTTTTTCACTCATGCTCATGGTGTGCCATGGGAATCATGCTCATTGCCTGTGGAAGCAACAGTCAGTCTATTGAGAAACAAGCGGGACTCACCACAGTAGGTAATCCTTATCTGCCCCTTTGGGAACATATCCCCGACGGAGAGCCCTATATCTTTGAAGACCCGGATCAGCCTGGTAAGTATCGCGTGTATATCTATGGTTCGCACGACGACCTCATCACGATGTACTGCGGTCGTGACCAAGTGGTATGGTCTGCATCTGTCGACAGCCTTAACAACTGGCGTTACGACGGTACTATCCTCGTGGTTGACAAGAATGCCAAGGGCGAGCCCTTCGACTCTGTAGGGACAGCTGATGTGCTGTTTGCGCCTGACGTAACGATGACGACCGACTCCACTGGAAAGAAGACCTACTGGCTCTTCCCCAACGACCAGACAGGCTATCGCAACGGTCTGATAGCCAAGAGTGACCGTCCTGACGGTCCTTTCGAGGTTTGCAACTGGAGTAAGGACAATCCTAATCAAGTGGATGGCATCTACGGCTTCGACCCTGCTGTATTCGTTGATGACGACGGCAGGATATACGGTTACTGGGGCTTCGGACATTCGATGGCAGCTGAAATCGACCCAGCCACGATGTGTACGGTAAAGCCAGGGACAAAAGTTATCGATGGCATGATAGGGGGTTATCAGGAGCCTAATGGCGGTGATTTCCGTTTCTTCGAGGCTTCAAGCATGCGCAAAATCAAGGATAAGTATGTGTTTATCTACAGCCGCTTCACCAAAGAAGGTGAGTTCGGTCTTCCCACCTCCAACTATACCCTCGCCTACTGCTATGGCGATCATCCCTTAGGACCTTGGACGTATGGCGGTACGATCATTGACGGACGTGCCCGTGACATCAACGAGAAGGGTGACACCATCGCTTCGGCAGTAGCACATGGTAACACGCATGGTTCGATTTGCGAGATCAACGGTCAGTGGTATGTGTTCTATCATCGTCAGACAGGTACAGACGAATTTGCCCGTCAGGCGATGGTTGCTCCTATCGAAGTGAAAGTACAAGAAGGAAAAGGCGGTAAGGTGGAGATCAGCGAAGGGGAATACAACTCAGAAGGTTTTGCCCTCAACGGTCTGAATCCATTGGAGCGCCACTCTGCGGGTATCGCCTGCTGGTTGACAGCGACTAAGCCTGTCATCCATGAATACCCCAACAATAAGTTCTTCGGTTCTTACGTAGAGGCTGGTTATGGTGGTGAGCCTGGTATGACAAAGGAACAGGCACTGGCTTCCACCCAGAAGTTTGACGCTCCCTATGATATCCGTTATAACACTAACCGCATTATCAATAACACTGACGGTTCGATTGTCGGCTATAAGTACTTCAACTTGACGGAGACACAAGGCAAGAAGGATATCCAACTGGTGCTGCGTCTGATTCCAGAAGGCATCAACGGTACTATAACTATTATGGTGGATCGTCCTTGGGTTTCACAAGGTGGCAAACAACTCGGTACAATTGAGTTGAAAGCCGACATGCCCAAGACATCTACAGAACTGAAAACAACACTGCCAGCCCTTGCGGAACTGACAGGTAAGCATGCCCTCTACTTCGTGTTCTCCTCTGATACCAAGGAGAAATCACTTTGTACGTTAGAGAACTTTGTATTCGAATAAATCAAAATCCTTAAGGAATCAATTGATGGCTGAGCATCCGCTGTTCAGCCATCTTTTCATATTTGGTCCCAGGCATCCCATAGTTGGCATAAGGATAGATGCTGATACCGCCACGAGGAGTGAACAGGCCTATGACCTCTATATATTTAGGTTGCATCAGTTTCACCAAGTCTTTCATGATGATATTCACACAATCCTCATGGAAGTCACCGTGATTACGGAAAGAGAAGAGATAGAGTTTCAGGCTCTTCGACTCCACCATGCGCTCTGCAGGGATATACATAATCTTGATCTCTGCAAAGTCAGGCTGTCCGGTAATCGGACACAATGACGTAAACTCAGGACAGTTGAACTGCACCCAGTAGTCATTATCCTTATGTTTGTTCTCAAAGGTCTCCAGCACTTCCGGTGCATAATCCATCTTATACTCCGTCTTCTTACCCAGTTGCTGCAAATGGTCCTGTTCTCTATTCATAGTCTCTTCATTTTAATCTACATTTTACGGTGACAAAATTACGAATAAGTGAGGAGAAAACCAAAATATATTTGAGTTTTCTAGAAATTCAAACCGATCAAAAACATAAATGTTTAAACAATGACCTTATAACTCGACGCGTCTTCCTTGCAAAAAGAAATAACGATCTTCCTAATGCGAACTTGGACAAAAAGAGTGTTGCAGACAAAAGAATATATTCTAATATATAATGGTTCCTCAATAAAGTCTTCTTAAACGGGAGAGAGGCCTGACGAAATGATTGGATCGGAGAGAATTTAATACATCTTGAACAAAACTGTCGTACATAAAATTTGGCCTCTCTTCTATCACCAACTGTGAGATTGTTTGTGATTTCATGATAAATCATACCATAATGAAAAGCCCGTTCTTCCTTACCGGTCCCAGTTGTAATGGAATGAGGTCGTTTATAATGTAAATAAGTTATATCAGGCATCGTATAAAGATGACTGAGATATTTAACAACATAAAATATCCATAATTGATCCTCATATAGAAGACCCTCTTTAAAAAACAATTGATGTTGGACCAGGAATTCTTTCTTTATTAGTTTATTCCATGCTGCCACAGAGAAGACATTCCTTTCATAATAATAATCTCTGACAGCCTCTATAGAAACTATATCCTTTTCCTGCAGAATACGCTGTAAAGGTGGAAGTTGATAGCTATCAGAGAAACGGTTATAACTTCCCATCACCATCTCAATTGTTGGGTCATTCTGGACAGGTTTCATTAACTTTTCAATGCAGTCAACTGTTAACTCATCATCACTATCCAAATAGAATAAATAGTCACTTATGGCAGCATTAGTACCTGTATTTCTGGCTGCTGACAGGCCTCGATTCTGCTCATGATGTAATATCTGAAATCGGATATCTCCATTAAATTCATTTATCATCCGTTCTGATATAGAGATGCTGTCATCTGTGCCACAATCATCAACAATCAGGCATTCCATCTTGCCAGTATACGTCTGACTCATCACACTCTTCAAGCATCTCTCAATGAAAGGTGCTACATTATATACTGGCACGATGATACTAACTGACGGCTTATTCATTTTTGTTTCTTAATGCTATCCATTATGAGTTGCAAAGGTACAAAAATCCAGTGAAATAAATAGAAAATGAAAAGATATCTATTTCTGGTATGGATGATACTTGTGGCTATCGGTAGTTCGGCACAAACGTACACTGACCCTTATCAGCCGTTGATGGATGCCTTTGACGCACAAGGCGAGAAAATCATGCAAGAGTTTAAGGCACTACAGGAGAAAGACCCGAAGGGCGAACTGCCTGAGACCAAGGCCAAGGCGAAGATACTGTCTGACCGACTGGACTCACTGGGTGTGGAACAGATGAAACTCGTCAAGGAGATTATCCGTGACAACCAGGACAACGATCTACCTGCCAAGTATATCAATAATGCGATGTTTGATTTCAGTTATGAGGAACTGAAAGAAGCACTCAATCCAAAGGCTGCCTATTACAGCAGTCCTGACCTAGACAAAGCAAAGAAACTGCTTGCCAGCTACGAGAAGCGCAAGCCAGGCATTCTGTTCCATGAGTTGGAGATGCTGGATCAGAATGACCAGCCCGTCAAGTTGAGCCTGTGGGTAGGCAAAGGCAACTATGTGCTCATAGACTTCTGGGCATCATGGTGTGGTCCCTGTCTTCGTGAGATGCCTCATGTGATTGCTGCCTATGAGCAATACAAAGACAAAGGCTTTGACATTGTGGGAGTCTCTTTCGACCAGAAGAAGAGTTCATGGGTCGCTGCCATTCAACAATTCGGTATGCAATGGAAGCAGATGAGTGACCTGAAAGGATGGAGAAGTGCTGCACAAGAAGCCTATGGTGTCATTAGCATCCCCTGCAACGTCCTCGTAGATCCCACAGGTAAGATTATCGCCATGGACCTTCGTGGCGAGACACTTGCTCAGAAACTAAAGGAAATATACGGAGAATAACGTTGTCTATACGTTGCTGAGTAACCAGCAGAGATAGACGAGATAACCTCCGACCAAGAGGGCTCCCTCCCAACGATCCACGGTAAAACGGGTATAGGAAAACAGCCATACCAGTGATACAGAGCCGAGCATCATTCCCATATCCACCAGGGTGATACCCTGTATCTGCATCGGACTGATGGTGGCAGTGAGTCCTAATATCAGAAGGATATTAAAGACATTCGAGCCAATGACATTACCAATGGCGATGGCAGACTGTCCTTTACGGGCTGCCACTACACTTGTGGCAAGTTCTGGCAGGGATGTTCCACCTGCCACGATTGTCAAGCCAACGACACCCTCGCTGAGACCTAACGAATAAGCGACATCGGAAGCAGCATCCACAAAGACATTACTGCCTACGACCAACATGGCGAGTCCTAAGACGACAAAGAAAGCGCTGAGCCAGGGATTGATCTGCTTGACTGTCTCCTGCTGCTCCACCTGTCCCTTCTTGGCTTGTAACAGCGTGTAATACATAAAAGCGGCAAAGCCTAATAACAGGATGATACCATCGAAACGACCTAAATAAGCGTTTATAGCCAGTATCATCAACAGGACAGAAGCCCCTACGGAGAAAGGAATATCCTTCTGGACCGTGCTACGACTGATGGTCATAGGTGCCACCATCGCTGCACATCCGACTATCAACATACAGTTCATGGTGTTGGAGCCAACGACGTTACCCATCGCCATATCAGGGGTGCCTTTCAAGGCAGATACCAGACTGACAAAGAGTTCCGGAGCAGACGTACCTGCCGCTACAATCGTCAAGCCAATGATGATCTCAGGCACATTCATCCGACGGGCAAGGGCTGCAGCCCCTTCCGTCAAGCGATCAGCACCTAACAGTACCATCGCCACACCCAACACAATCAACAGTATATCAAATATCATCTCTGTCAAAGTCAAAATCATCGAAATCCTCCAACGAAGGACCTATAAACTCATCAAGAGCACGACGCTCCTTCTTCGTAGGACGACCAGTACCACGGGCACGATTCACAAAACCGCTGATACGATTCATCTCCAACAACTCATACTGGTCGGCAGGTGTCACATTCTCGTAAATCTCAGGAATCAACTTCGCCCCTACCCTCTGTTCAATGGTCTTCAGTATCTTGAAGGAGTAAGTCACAGGAGGCTTACGCACACTGATAACCTCACCCTCTTTTATCATACGGGAAGGTTTGACGTTCATGCCATTCATCGTCACACGACCGTTCTTAATGGCATCCACAGCAATACTGCGCGTCTTGAAGATACGTGCAGCCCACAACCACTTGTCAACTCGAGCTTCGTTCATGGGGTGATGGGGTTAGTGGGGTTAATGGGGTTAATGGGCGATTTGGGTCCTTTGCCCAGTTTGTTAAACTGGTTCATCGTCACATCGATGCCTGCCAAGACAAAACTCTTGATGATATCCACGCCTAAGTCGATGGCGGGCTGGAGTTGTTCCAACTCCTCAGCAGTGAAACGTCCGAGTACATGGTCTATCTGCATACCCATGGGGAAGTCATTACCGATACCCATACGCAGGCGGGCATAGTTCTGTCCGATGAGTTGCTGGATATGTCCCAAACCATTATGTCCGCCATTGGAGCCATTTGCCTTCAGACGGAACTGACCAATAGGAATTGCTACATCATCGCTGATGACCAACAGGCGCGTCTGGTCGATGTTCTCCTTGTTCAACCAGTAACGAACCGCATTACCGCTCAGATTCATAAAAGTAGAGGGCTTGAGGAGAAACACCTTACGACCTTTGAGACTCGTCTCACCAACAAAACCGTAACGCTTGTCCTCAAAAGAAATATTGGACGCCTTCGCGAAAGCGTCCAATACCATAAATCCAGTATTGTGGCGGGTCATGTCGTACTCATCGCCGACGTTGCCCAGACCTACAATCAGATATTTATCCATGCTATTAGCGATTGGCTATTAGCAATTAATTACTCAGCAGCGGGAGTCTCCTCTGCAGATGCAGCGGAACGAGAAGCACGTGTCGTCTTCACAGAGCATACAACCACCTCCTTAGAGGTAGCAATCTCAAGACCCTCGAAGCTCAGTGCACCCACCTTGATGCTCTTGCCGAGCTCCAAATTGGTTACGTCGATGTCGAGAACCTCAGGAATATTCTTATAAGGAGCTGTTACATTGATCTTACGAATCTGCAACTGCAACTTACCACCATCACGTACACCCTGAGCATGACCCTTGAGATTGACAGGAATACCCACGGTGATAGCCTTCTTCTCGTTGACCTCATAGAAGTCTGCGTGCAACAGGGCATCAGTTGTGGGATGGAACTGCAACTCCTTGATGATAGCTTTGTGCTCCTTGCCGTCAATATTGATATTGACAACATATACATGAGGAGAATAGATCACCTTACGCATCTCCGTCATAGGAACGACGAAAGACAATGCCTCAGGCAGACCGTTCTCACCTTTGTTCTCACCATACAGATTACAGGGAATCAGACCCTCCTTACGAAGCAACTTAGAGGCTTTCTTGCCTGTCTCGGTGCGCTTCTGACCGTTTACACTAATCTCTTTCATAATTAAAATGTGTTACTCTAAATTAAGTTAAACTTTTGCTTAATTCACCATCACACGATGCGAAAAGCGGGTGCAAAGGTACAAATAAAAATTGATAATTGAAAATTGAAAATTGAAAATTTTACTTCCATACCTATAATTTTTCCTTTTTTCTTGCGTAATCGGGGAAATATTCGTATTTTTGCAGTTGATAAGCGTATCAAAAAAGCTATTCTTAAGAATATGATTAATCGTGAACTCATCAGAATCAAGGTTGTCCAGTTAACCTATGCGTACTATCAAAACGGCAACAAGAACATTGAAGCGGCGGAGAATGAATTACTCTTCAGCCTTTCAAAAGCGTATGACCTGTATAACTACCTGTTAGCACTCATCGTAGGAATCACCCACGAAGCCCAGCGACATCTGGAAGTGGCCCAGGCAAGGGCGAAGCGTGAAGGGACGGAAATGCCTTCCCAGAAATTCGTCTATAACCGTTTTGCGCTCCAATTAGAGGAGAACAAGATGCTGATTGACTTTATGGAGTCCAAGAAACTGAACTGGGATGACGAACCGGAATTCCTCAAGAAGATATACACACAAATCACGGAAAGTCCAATTTATCAGGACTACATGGCATCAGCGGAAGACAACTATGATGCCGACCGTGAATTATGGCGTAAACTCTACCGTACCTTTATCCAAGAGAACGCAGACCTTGACTCCTTGTTGGAAGAACAGTGTCTATATTGGAATGACGACAAAGAGGTGGTTGACACCTTTGTATTGAAGACCATCAAGCGTTTCGAGGAAAAGAACCAGTCAAGACAGGAGTTATTGCAGGAATACGATAACGAGGAGGACAAGGACTATGCCCGTAAACTCTTCCGTGCCACGATTATGAATGCCGACGAGTATCAGCATTACATGAGTGAGGCTTCACGCAACTGGGACTTCTCCCGCCTGGCATATATGGATATTGTGATTATGCAGATTGCCATTGCCGAGATGATGACCTTCCCCAGCATTCCTGTCAGTGTGACCATCAACGAGTATGTGGATATGGCGAAACTCTACTCCACGCCACGAAGCGGTGGCTATATCAACGGTATGCTGGATGCCATAGCCCGCCATCTGATACAAAGCGGCAGGCTGTTCAAACAGATTGACGATAGAAAATAAACATTAAACATTCAATAGAATATGACACAAATGATTCTCGCTGCACAAGCCGCACAGGGTGGCGGTAGCAGCATGACCAGTTTTATTATTATGATGGTGGCAATCTTCGCCATCATGTATTTCTTTATGATTAAGCCTCAGCAGAAGCGACAGAAAGAGATTCAGAACTTCCAGAACTCTCTGGAGGAAGGTACTTCTGTCGTTACAGGCGGTGGTATCTATGGTACCGTCAAGAAGATTGACCTTGCCACAGGTGTCATCGAGGTGAAGATTGCCGACGGTGTAGTCATCCGTGTTGATAAAGGCTCTGTCTTCAAAGATCCTTCCAGCACTCCGATGCAGAACAAATAATAAGGTTTCCCAAGACTGTCAAGGAAGGTGGGAACAAAAATCTCACATCAGATCAGGCGTATCTTGTTCAGCAGTATGAGCAAGCAAATCCTGATATTCCTTTTTTTCTTGGTCTTATCAGGAGTCTTCTGGCTGTTCCTGACTTTGAACGAGTCGTATGAGCAGGAGATAAAGGTCATTTATAAAATTAAGGGAATACCCAAGAATGTCGTGCTGACCTCCCATGAGATCGATACGATTCGTGTGACCATACGTGACAAAGGGTGGGTCATCCTCCGATATCTCTACAACGACTATCGTTCTGTCAACATCAATTACAAGAACTACGACAGGGGCAATGGGTCTGGTATTGCCTCGTCATCGGAGATCAAACGTCTTATCGCCAAACAGTTGGAGACATCCACGATTGTCAATTCCATCAAACCTGACAGACTGGAGTTCTTCTACAACAATGGAGAACGGAAACGGGTACCAGTGAGATGGGCAGGACGGGTGATCCCCGAACAGCTCTACTTCATCTCCCATGTCCAGTATATGCCTGACAGCGTTGATATCTATTCTTCCAGGGAGAAACTTGACAGTATCAAGGTCATCTATACGGAAGCGCTCAACTATGCAGGATTCCGCGATACCCTTATCGTCGACTGCAAACTATCCCATCAGAAAGACGTGAAGGTTGTACCTGAAAATATCCGTATCGGTTTCTATACCGACGTACTGACAGAGGAGAGCATTGACGGAGTACCTATCAAGGCTATCAATATGCCGGAGGGAAAAGTCTTGCGTACCTTCCCGCCAAAGGTAAAGATTCGCTTCATCACTGGTGTCAGCCAGTTCAGGACGCTGCGCCCAGAAGACTTCATCGTGATTGCGGATTACAAGGAAATCAGTCAGCATCCCTCTGAGAAATGTAATATCTATCTGAAGACTGTTCCTCACGGTATCAGCCGTGCCACACTTGAAACGAAGAAAGTAGACTATCTGATAGAAGAGGAATGAAGATAGGTATCACGGGAGGAATCGGATCGGGGAAGAGTTATGTTTGCCAGCGACTGGCTCAACGCGGCATTCAGGTCTATGACTGTGATGCTGCTGCCAAACGACTCATCCGTACATCACCTATTATATATAAGGAACTGACGGCACTGATCGGTCCTGACACCTATATTGACGGACAACTCAACAAAGCGGCTGTCGCCCAGTTTCTGTTGCAGAGCGAGGAGCATGCGAAAGCCATTGATGCCATTGTCCACCCTGCCGTGTTTAAAGACTTCGAGGAGAGTGGCATGGAATGGATGGAGAGCGCTATCATGTATGAGTCAGGCATCAACCGCCTTGTCGACAAAGTCATCGTGGTGACTGCCCCTCGGGAGGTACGCATCCAACGGGTCATGCAGCGCGACCATATCTCCCGAGCAAAGGTGATTCAGTGGATGTCACGTCAGTGGTCGCAGCAAAAGGTGAAGAGACTCGCCGACTATGAGATCATTAATGACGGAAAAGCGGATATCGATCAGCAATTAGACGATTTCCTCTGTCGATTTAGCGTGATAACGAAATAATGTAATAACGAAAATAAGAATCTATGAAACAAACAATTTTAGCCATCTCAGGCAAACCGGGACTTTACAAACTCGTTTCCCGTGCCAAGAACAGCCTCATTGTAGAGGCACTTGACGGAACAGGCAAGCGTATACCTGCCTTCGGTACTGACCGTATCACCTCTCTTGCCGATATTGCCATGTTCACAGAGACAGAGGATGTTCCCTTGATGAAAATCCTCGCCTCCCTGCGTGACCTGGAGAAAGGAAAGGTGTCGAGCCTTGACTACAAGAAAGCATCTGCCAAAGAACTGCACGACTATTTCAGCAAGGTGCTTCCTGACTGGGACCAGGAGCGTGTACAGAACAGTCATATCAAGAAACTCATCCAGTGGTACAATATCCTTATCAATGCCGGTATCACCGACTTCGAAGAGGAGATGGCACCGACAGAGGGGGACAATGTGGATGATAGAAGTGAGAAATGAAGAATAAAAACGAAAAATAAAAAGGCGCTCATATTGAGTGCCTTTTTTATTTAGAATCTGCCTGGTCTGCCAAAGCCTCCGCCTCCAGGACGACCACCACCGCCAGGTCCTCCGAAGCCACCACCACGACGACCGCCAGGACCACCAGGCCCACCAAAGCCGCCATTACGATTAGCACCTCCACCGAAGATATTCAAGCGATAGATGACATGCAGCATCGCATAGTTGGTAATGGCATTATACTCGGTATCACTACGACGCATGGCATCCACTGTACGACTGAAGGTGGACTGCTGATGCAGGATATCATAGAGCTGCAAGGACACCGTCAGGGCATTTCCCTTGAGGAAGGACTGTGACACCTGTGCATTCCATATCAACTCATTGGTATTCATCGAGGAGTCGTTATAACCGCGACGACTGTTCATATTCATACCCGTTGACAATTGTGTACCCCATGGTGCTGTCAGCATCACACTGGCTCCATAAGAGAAGGTCCATGTATCGAGGTTGTTATTGCTCTGCAGTTCACTACGGGCATGCTGATACTCCAACGAGCCGTTCAACTCAAATTCGAACCATTCATTACGATAACTGGCTGCGAGACGTTCGCTGATGGTTGTTGCACGGGTTGTCGACTTCTCGGCGTCAGCATTCCTGTCTAAAGTTACATAACCGACACTGTTGTTATAACGCAACATGGTAAACGTATTGATATTGAAGAAGGCTGCCGAGTCGAGGGCAGTATTAAACATAAACATACCGAAGGCATTCCAATTACCGTTAATATTCTCTGGTCTGGTGATACGTGCACCCGACTTCTCATCATATCCTATCATGTTTGAGATAGAGTTTCTGGTAGTCGAGAAGTTCACGTTTGCCATGATACTCCGTTGATGATTCTGGATATAGTTATTATAGAACAGGCGGATATTCTGCGTAAACGAAGGTTTCAGACCAGGATTACCCTTCTTGACGTTCAGGGGGTCGCTGTCATCAGTGATGTCCAACAGGTCACTCATCGAGGGCTGAGTGGTGTTGGCACGATAGGTGAAACGCAATTGACTCACATTAGATATCTTCCAACGGAAATCTGCCGTCGGAGCAACATTCGTCACAGTGCGGACAGTATCAGTATGGATGCCCTTATAGTCCTGTGTGAAATGAGAACGCTGAGGTATTACCTGAAAACCGACATTCAGATTATAAGACTTACGAACCACTCGGAACATAATCTCTGCCGTATGGGTATAGTTTCGGTATTCCGAGAAACGGCTCAGTTTATCATCCCTGAATTCCTCCAGAGGAGCACCTCCCAGCAAGGAGAGATAGTCGTCAAAGCCACGATAGACGGGTGTCACTCCAAAGAAGTCTGCACCCAGTTTACTTAAGTCATAAGTGGCACGATCGCTCTTAGTATAACTATATTGATACTGATAACTAAACTGCAGGTAGATCTGACGGAAGATGGGTTCACTGTAGGTCGCACGCAAACCATAGTTCCAGTTTCTGGTAGGTGTCACTGCATAACGGTTTGCCTGATAGGTAGAATCCTCACCTTGCTGGTTGACCAACTGGAAATACTCGACCAGACTGTTAGTGAACGACTTACTGGTACCCTCTCCTGTAGTTCCGTTAATGCGCAAGGTAATGTTCCTGCCGGAGGCGTTCAGTCGGCGGTTCAGTTGCAACCAACCTCCTGCACTCTTCGAGTCACTATAGGTGATTCCGTTGTTCCGACTACGGTTCTTCACAATCCCATGGTCTAACAACACCTGCAGGGCTTCCTCACCCAAGGGATCGTTAACATACTTATACGGGTCTTCATCGAAAGTCAGGGAGAGTCCTTCATTCAGTCCGTCACTGGAGTTATAGTTGAAACGCGGACGCATCATGATATTCGTCATGGAATCAGGCGTCCATTCCAAACGGAAATTGGCATTCCAACTATTCGAACGCGTCATATCACTCGTCAGACTGTTATCAAACGAAGAAGCGGTGCCGCTCATGAAATTCTCTGTAGAACGACGAACGACTGCATCTCCGTCACTGTGATTCCAACGGATGCTGGCATCAAACAGGAACTTATCTTTCTTCTCATAGTTCAGGTTGAAGCCTACCATCTTGGTAGCAATCAGACCTTGTCTGCCCAGTCCCCAGCGACCACCACCTCCACCAGGGAAGCCTAAGTCGTTGACGTTATTAGCACTCATCGGTATGAAAATCTTCAAGTCGGAACTCTGCATACCCGCAAAGATACGTCCACTATAACGATGACGGGTACCTGCAGCGAGGTCGGCATTCAACATGAACCCTTTGTTCATACCACGCTTGATGCCGAAATCGAGAACCGTCTCCTCCTCGCCATCATCGATGCCAGAAACACGGGCAAGGTCACTTTTCTGGTCATAAGACCTGACTTGCTCTACGATAGAGGTCGGAAGGTTCTTCATTGCCGTCTTGGTATCGCCTGTCATAAACTCCTTTCCATCAATCAGGATCTTCTTGACTTCCTTACCGTTGATAGTTACCTTTCCATCATCATCCACCTGTGCACCAGGCAGTCTACGTACCAGTTCCTCTATAACAGAACCTTCTGGCGTACGATAGGCTGAAGCGTTATATACAAAGGTATCCTCCTTGACAACCACTTTAGAAGCCTGTCCTGTCACAACAGCTCCCTTCAGCATGATAGCATCCGGTTCCAGTTTGATGGTACCCAATGCGATATCCTTGTCAGCTGTCACCTTTACATTTTTGACAAAGGGCTTAAAACCTATACAGGTCACCTGAACAATATAATTACCTGACGCAGGAGCCTTGACCTTGAAAATACCGTCTAAGTTCGTCAATGAACCTGTCACCAACGTACTGTCCGGCTTCATCAGACGTACCGTTGTCTGAGCCACTGGCTCCTGAGAGTCACTCTCTATTACCTTACCTGTAATGTTTCGCTGTGCCATTGTCTGTAATACTGCTACAGACAGGAACAAAAATAGAATTATCCTTTTCATCTTTTACGTGAATTATGCCTTTTTGACGCATCCAGAGATAAAAAGTTTAAATAGTTAGTGACAAAAAATTGTATTTTGCACAATTAATCTGTTTTTTAAGATGTATTTTATGAATTTTATATTAATTTTGCACCGCGAAATGGAACCACAGAGAGTCATCATATCCGAAAACTTGTGTCAGACGCTGAATGAAGCGGTGGCAGAATGCCCCCATGACCGTCTGTTGGTGTTGGTTGACGAGACCACACAACAGTTTTGTCTGCCTGTCATCAGCGACTTTGAGTGTATGCAAGGGGCACAGGTCATTACGATCGGTGCCACTGATACCAACAAGACGCTAGATTCACTCTCCCATGTATGGAGTGAGATGCAGCGCTTTGGTGCCACGCGTCATTCACTGATGATTAACCTCGGTGGTGGTATGGTGACAGACTTAGGAGGTTTTGCTGCTTCTACCTTTAAGCGCGGTATACCTTATATTAATATACCCACTACCCTGCTTTCGATGGTGGATGCCAGCGTAGGTGGCAAGACAGGCATCAATTTTGGAGGACTGAAGAATGAGATTGGCGTCTTTAACAATGCTCGTTGCGTCATTCTCGATACCACCTTCCTGCAGACCTTGGACGCAGAGAATATCCTTTCCGGTTATGCGGAGATGCTGAAACACGGACTCATCAGCAATGAAAAGAGCTGGGCAGAGTTATTAAATTTCGGAGAACTCGGAGTTCTCGGAGATCTCGGAGAACTCAGAACCATGCTCGCTGACAGTGTGGCCGTCAAGCAACGCATCGTCACTGAAGACCCTACAGAGAAAGGTATTCGCAAAGCATTGAACCTCGGACATACGGCAGGACATGCCTTTGAGTCGTTCGCACTGGAGCATCAACCTATCCTCCATGGCTATGCTGTCGCTTATGGTTTAATTACTGAGCTCTATCTCTGTTGTGTCAAGACGGGATTCCCACAAGACAAGATGCGACAGACGGTGAACTTCATCAAAGAGCATTATGGCAAGATGACGATTACCTGTGATGACTATCCACAACTCTTGGAACTGATGCATCACGATAAGAAGAACGAGGGTAATGACATTAACTTCACGCTGTTGGGAGATATCGGAGACATCCGTATCAACCAGAACGTTTCAGAAGAAGATATCAAAGAGGCGTTAGACTTCTACAGGGAGTGCTGATGCCTTAACGATAAACTACTACCTATTTAAATTGCTAACAACCGGAAGTGGGGCTGTCCGTGATGGACCGCCCCACTTATATTTTTGAAAAAGAAATCCTTTATGGATCTATCAGATTCCCATTAGTAGGTTTATTGCTTTGGTTAGGTACTAGGTCCTGACTCTTTGATGTATTTTTGTCTTCTTTGTCTGGGTCAATCAAGTTGCCAGTATAGTTTTTACGAGTTCGCTCCCTATCACCTGCTATGAGTTCCAGACCCTCGACTTTTTTACTGTTTTCTTCAACTTTTTTCCTTTGATCCTCCTTCCATTGTGCACGCATCTTTTTCTTATAGGCCTCCCATTCTGCGTCTGACATTCCCCAAGTGTCTAAATACTCCTCATAAGTCAGATGATCAAGAAAATCCATATCATCCAACTGTTTATAGACATAATCGCTCCATGCGTTTTTCCAAGAGTTATAGTTTCCAGTCACTTTCAACAAGGTCTTTGCAACAATCAATCCTCTACTGATGCCACCCTCAATGACTGACT
Source organism: uncultured Prevotellaceae bacterium (assembly GCA_902800585.1). Taxonomy (GTDB): domain Bacteria; phylum Bacteroidota; class Bacteroidia; order Bacteroidales; family Bacteroidaceae; genus Prevotella. The sequence goes on along the minus strand of CADCEW010000059.1, from coordinate 1,876 downwards.
TCATATCGTCCCATGTCTCAAGGATGGTAACACCAGAACCTATCAGGACGCTTTCTACGATAGAAGACTTATTGGATCTTAAAAAACCTCCAAGTTTTTCAACCCATTTAGCATTTTTAGGAGCACTGCCCGTTGTCCAATTGATATCTTTGATAGTTCCTATTGCATCAAGCACGTCAGCAGCAGCGTTAAGTTGTTTGCCGTAATTAGAACTCAGTTTAGAAAGATTCTCGTCCATCCAACCTATCAACCCGGGGGCATGATAGTTAGAGTAATCGTCTTTTAGTTGGATTGTCTGCTTCTCGCTCTTTCCATCTTTGCACACCATCTGGGCGTATGCCGTCTTTCCGTCTGGATCATAAGTGATATTGATCTTCTCACCATTAGAGATAACAGAAGAAGGCAGTCCTTTTTCGTTAAAGGTGGTAGCCATTGGCGCTACACCTTTTTCATTAATAAAGGATATCTGCTCTTTTATCATCGTGACATCTCCTTGCGGAGTCATTGTAAACATGTTCTTGTCGTCACGATACACCTTGTGCTGAGCCACTGCACTAACTGTCAGGGCTACCATAAGCATAAAAAATACTATTCGTTTCATAAGCATTCAGTTATTAATAAAGAACATCTTTCTAATCTTCCTTGGGTACGACAATTTCAACTACAGGAGCACCATTTTTATCCATAATGACATGGTGAGGTTCTAATATTTCATAGGTACTACCATCAAGATCCTGCTTTCCATGACCTACAACCTCATACATGATGGCATGGGCGTGACCACTCTTGTCGAAAGTTCCTATCACAAAATATTTACTATTAAAAGAGTGGACGTCACGACCATGAATAAAACCTATTTTATTGTCTGTCAACTTAAAACCAGTACCCGCAAAACCAGTATCAACCCACCCGTGTCCATCATCACCATCGTTGTGAAGCATGGTTTTATTCTCCTCTACCTTTCCACTAGAGGTAGTTCTGTCGTCATTGATAAAGGCATCAGCCACATATTCACCTTTTGTGTTAACCAAGACAGGTGCTTCGCCTTCATTTCTTACAACAATAGCCAGGGCATCGCTTCCTCCATCTTTGTAAAAACCTCTTTCAATGATGTAGAAGGAAGCTACGATATTCATATCTTTATCGATGATTACTGGTTTATCAGTTTCCTCATCATAAGTTGTAGCCACACCATTCACGAAATCAGTCAGATAATTCCTGCTGAATCTCTCTGGTATTATAGATATCTCACGACCTGTCACGTCAATGACCTTAACAACTTTATCATCCCAATCTTCACTTACAATGGCCAAATTATCTGTAAAGTCGCGTACTCTGGTATATTTCGCAGGGATAACAACTTTACCCGTTTTATCAATAAAACCTTTTTTATACTCATTACCATCATCATAGGCTCTTCGATTACAACGTAAGGGTTTGACATCCAAAACAATAGTATTAGCATTTGGCTTCAATTGAGGGAAAACTTTTTTACCAGTCACATCAATATAACACCATTGCCAATCTATCTCTGCCAAAGCCAGACCATCCTTAAAGTTTGATACACGAGAGATATTATTAGGTAAAACAATTTCACTGCCATCTTTCTTTAATAATATCCATTGTTTTTCTTTATCAACCTGTTGAACAGGACAAACGCCACTATTAAAAACGGGCTTCTGATTCAGAGGAGACTTATACGTTTTGCCATTCAAAGGATTACCATTAAGATGATAGAATCGCCAGATATGTTCTGAATCCTTGATACCGATAATACCATCTCCCACATCACTTAAATAAAATTCAGAATCGTCAAAAATAATCTTGGGGCACTGCGGTTTCCCCTGTCCATACACTGTAGATGTTCCAGCCACAA
>CADCEW010000058.1 GCA_902800585.1 uncultured Prevotellaceae bacterium | reverse complement strand
GGCGACTGGAAAAAGAGCACGAAAATGAACTTTTTCTCCATTTTTGATCCAAGAAAAAGTTAATTCTCGCGCACTTTAAATTTCATGTTTGCACTTTTCCCATGTTAATATTTCAAAAACGCAATTTTAACTTTTTGGTTTCAGACTCAAAAGTTGATTTTCTGTTAAAATTCGATGTTATAAATTGCTAAAGCCAACTCAAATATTCATTATTTCTTTCGTGAGAGTTTTTGAAATTAAGTAACTTTGTGCAGCAAAATTATATTATTTCTAAAAATTTTAATATGAACAAATTAAATCAATTAGTATGGCGAATAGCTGATCTTACAGAGAGCTATCGCAAGGATTTGGAACCTCAGCACATTCTAATTAGTGGTGTCGAAGGTTCAGGTAAAACATTTACGATCGAGAAACTCGCAGAAGAATTTACTGCACGTGGATTCTTGATGGTGAAAAACTTCTATCCGCATAGTAATATTGTGGGAGCAGAATCTCTTATCAAGGATTTAGATGGTTTCTTGGGGAAAGATGCTGTAGTTTTGATTGATGACTTCGACAAGTTATTGCTGGCTATGACAAAAGGGGAACAAAAGAAATTCATAGTCTTCTTCTCCAATAGACATTCACCATCCCTGGTAGCCACATCAACAGGGTCACACGAAGAATTCTCAAAGAATCATCCATTGTTCGACGAATTCTTTTGCTCATTTCAAATCCCCAATTTTGAGAAAGAGGATCTTGAGGACCTGTTGTCGGAGGATATATATAATAAGGTAAAGGGGAATCCGGAGTTTCAAAAAACAATATTGAAACTTGGAGGAAATCTCAATTACATACAGTCTTTCGCCAGTGTTATCCACCCAAACTACGGGACGGAGGATTGCCTTGACATTGTCATTGAAGAGAACGAGCGATACTTCAGCTATAAGTTCAGTACTCTACCTGGCGTACAGCAACGCGCATTATATGGTTTGGCTCGTGCTGGTGAAACAGCTACTGCTGCCGATGTTCAGAGAGAAAGTGGTCTTTCTGCTACAAATACATCCTCAGCTTTGTATAGGCTTGAAAAACGAGGAGTCATTACGAAAGCAGGTGGCAAGAAACGAAGTGTTGAATATAAGATTACGGATTATTTGTTTGGTAAATGGATTGTTGGATAAGATAAAGGGATAAGTTCAGGATAACAAAGACACCCCCAAAAGCTTAGAAAAACTTCCGAAAAATGCGGAGCCGCTAAGTGCTTAGCTCAGTGGCTTTCACTTGCTTTGTGTCTTAAAAAAACAATTATATGATTATGGATAGCAATATTATTGTATTAAATGAGGACCAGCTTGAAGATGTGATTTACAAAACGGTTAATCGCTGCCTTGATGAAAGAAGCGTCAACTCGTTAGTGAATAATCAACCGGAAGGCGATGGTTTCTATAACCGTGATGAATTGTGTAATCTTCTGCACATTGCCTACCCAACACTTTGGCGAATTGAAAAGGCAGGAATACTACAAAGCCAGAAAGTGGGACGAAAGAATCTCTATTCCAAACAGGAGGTAAACCAACTCATAAAATCAGGCAAGTTGGCAAAATATAATCACATTAAGTAGTGTTATGCAGAACTATGTTCAAGGGATTACTGAAGACATCGAAAAGATGCAGAGCCAAGGTGTTCTTGGCGCTAATGAGTTCGGTGAAATCACAGGTGAAATGTTGTTGAATAAGAATATCAAAGAGATTCCATCTCTGCTTGAGCCCCTATTGCCAAAGTCTGGCTTGGTTTGTCTTGCTGGCAGTTCAGATACAGGAAAATCGGCATTCCTTCGTCAACTATCAATGTCTGTTTCTGCTGGATTAAAGACTTTTCTTGGAATGAAATTGAACGTAGAACACCATAGTGCTATCTATGTGTCTACAGAGGATGATGAGACTGCCAACGCATACTTGATAGGTCGCCAAAACAATGATTTGAACATGGATCCTGCATCATTAAGAGGACTCAGATTCCTTTTTGATAGTGAGGATGTTGTTGCAGAACTAGATCAGCGTTTGACCGTACAACCTGCTGATTTGGTAGTGGTCGACTGCTTCTCAGATCTCTATACCGGTAGTATGAATGAAGGAAATCAAGTGCGCCAGTTCCTGATGCAATATCTGCATTTAGTAACCAAGCACAGGTGCCTGATAATATTTCTGCATCATTGTGGAAAACGAACAGAAACCTTCATGCCTTCCAAGCACAATCTATTGGGGAGCCAGGCATTTGAAGCCAAGATGCGCTTGGTTATGGAATTGAGAAGCGACCTTGCTGATGTCAGTTATAAGCATCTTTGCTGTGTCAAAGGCAACTATCTTTCTGCTGATAATAAGTCAGAATCTATTAAGCTTAGATTTACTGAGCATCTGACTTTCAAGGAAACAGGCGAACGAGTCCCATTTGAAAACCTGGTACCCATTAGCACAAATAATGAGGCAAAATATCAGGCAATCATGCAACTAAAGGACGATGGACTTACCTATGATGAAATAGCCAAGAAGGTTGGTTATAAGGACAAATCCGGTGTGGCAAAATTCGTTCAAAGATACGAGCAAAACATGCATAAGTAAAATGGAAAACTTCGATTATCAGGCTTTAGTCAACGAGATTATCAATAGGAATATCAATATGTTCGAGACCTTTGAGGACTGGACAAAAGGCGCTTTTGCTCTCTCAAATCTTGGTGAAGAAGGGCGTGGATTGTTCAAAAGCATCAGCAAACTGAGTAGCAAATACAATGAGGCAGAGAATAACCGCAAATTCGCTAATGCTCTCCATACAAGCAATAATGTTAGTATTGCCACCTTCATTTATATGTGTCATCAGCATGGAATAGACACGAACAAGTACTATGTAAAAGGCCACATGAACACGGCTCCTACATTGCCTGCAAAGGTCGTTCCTCGCCTGAAAAACCAGTCATTTCTGGCCATCAATTCCAGCTATGTGAGCCAGAGTTCTGACCGACATTTTCAGTCAGATTTTACTCGCTATTTGAGAACGATAGTCAGCGATTTCGCTCAGTTATCTGATGTTGTCAATGCCTATCATTTGGGAGTGACGAAGGAACATCACGTCATTTATTGGTACGTTGACATAGATGGGATTGTACGGATGGGAAAGGTTATGGCTTATTGTCCCAATGGCCATCGGAACCATGCAATAACACCATCCAGTATTGCTAAAGAACTATCGAAACGTGGTGAGATTCCTGCTGATTATGTCATCAAAAAGACTCTATTTGGCGAGCATTTACTTCGTGATTCTCACTCTTCTGATAAGACAATAGGCATTGTCGAAAGTGAGAAAACTTCTATCATTTGCTCGCTCTTTTTGCCTAATCTATTATGGTTGGCCACAGGTTCATTCGGTAATCTCCAAGAAGAAAGAATGAGTGCTGTTAAAAACTGTGATGTGATACTATTTCCAGATACGGATAAGGACGGTTATGCCTATGGAATGTGGTCAGGACGCGCAGAGGAATTGAATGAAAAAGGGTGGCATATTCGGGTGAGCGACTATCTCGAAAAGACCGCCACTCCAGAGCAAAGACTGGCGAAGGTCGATATTGCAGATTTGCTGATAGGCAACATCAATAAGTCTTCCGTAATGTGACGTTTGTTAGCAAGAATTACCAATGTCGTACAAAAACGCAGCGCATCCTTGTTCTCCAATGGACTCTTAAACGCTCGCAAGCTCGCATTGGCTAACTATAATTTTTGAGTATGAGAAAGAAAAAAAAGATAGAGGTTCCAAGACGAACCAAACGCCTTGATTCAAGGGCAACTCCAGAAGAGTATAATACAGTCAAAGAGAGCGCAAAAAGATGTGGACTGACCATCAGTGACTATATGCGTAAATGTGCACTCGGTCATAAGCCTAAACTTCACCTTACAGAACGAGAGATAGAAGCCTATTGTAGTCTGGCTGATGCAAGAGGCGATCTTGTACATATTCGTAGTGCGCTTAAGGGTAAGTCTCAGGAGCAGATAAAACACTACTTCAATAACGAACGCTTCATGCGCTCATGGATTGATGCAGTCACCAACATCATTTTGCAATGGGATAAGATCATTGAAGATATGAAAGAGTAAAACAATGGTTGCAAAAGGAGCAGTTATTACACACGGCAGTAACGCGGTGCGTTACTCGTCAGAAAAAGATAAGGCAGAGATTGTCAAAGTAAATCATTTGCCGGAGAATATCTCATCGTCCTCCATGTGGGCACGGATGGTCGCACTTCAAATGAAATACAAAGAGAAACTGAACAAGCATCACCCTTTGAAGAATAATTCGATACGCATAGAACTATCGCCAGCCAAAGAAGAGACTGTCGGATGGACGATAAAAGACTGGCAGGAACTTGCTGACGAGTTCGTCCGTGAGTTTGATAGTGTTGATCTTTCGGGGAAAACCAGACGGGACAGCGCAAAGCGTACCAATCTTCAAAATACCCAATACATTGTCTCGCTTCATCATGACAGTAAGGGCCAGATACTCCACCTTCATATCAATGCCAATCGCATAGATATGGAGGGCAATGTCAACGATGCTCATTATATCAATGACCGTGCGATGATAGCAGCTAATACCATCACAAAACGACGTGGCTGGGTGTTGGCTGAGACAAAACGCCAAAGAAATATCGAGCAGATAACAAAGACTTGTATATCAGTCCTGAAGAACATGGAGTCTTTTAACTGGAACATCTATCAAGCAAAGGTTAAGGCAGAAGGGTACACCATTACGTTGAAAAGAGACAAGCACGGAAAGGTATGCGGCTATTACATCATGAAGGGTAACTCAAGATATAAATCCTCAGACATCGGGCACAGCCGAAACCTCACGCCTTCAAGGATTGAAAAGACCTGGGAGAAATTGCATCCAGAGAAATTCAGTCACGTAGAGCATGCAGCTAAGCCAGAGAAAGACGGTAAGGATTATCGATCCTCCAAACCTGCCTCACTCAATTATCCAAAAGAAAAACCAGTCATGTTTCACCACGATATCGAAGTAGGGGGCCGGCACTATTCTGTTGACATTCCTGAGGAGATTGATAATGTCTTGCGGAATGAGGTGAAGATGCCAGAGAACTTCCTCTGGTCAACTATTGAAGATGTGCAGCACACTGCAATGCTCCTATTTGCTGGCTACATAAATGCTGCCATCGATTTGGCAGATTCCTGTGGCAGAGGCGGTGGTTCCCCTTCATCCGATTGGGGTAAGGACGATAACGAAGATGAAAAAGAATGGGCTCGTCGCTGTGCACAGATGGCGCACAATATGCACAATCGCCCTATTAGAAGGTATCACAGATAAAAAGAAACGAATATGGCAAGAAAACAACCGAAATCATCCGGCCTTGATATCGAAGGCATGATGAATGACATAGACAACCAGGATGAACTGAAAAAAGAGTCTGAAGATTTGAGTAAGCAACTACAGGAAATCCACTCTGCTATTGAACAACAAAAGTTCTTGTTACGAGATATGCAGTTCATGACAGAATCATTAGAACAAATCAGTAAGAAGCTTGATCGTGGAGCAGAGATTAACAAAGAGATACTGGGTGATATTCAAACCACTATTTGTAATACGCATAACGTTCAATTTACCGCCACACTTGACGATGTTTCTGTTGCCGCTATTAATAATGCCTATAACACATTTCTGAGTAATCAGGAGAAAGCACTTAACGAGATGGAAAAAGACCTGCGCACCCATATGGCCACTTTCCATTATGACCTTTGCAAAGCTCTAAACTGCAAGGGCTTTTGGTGTTCTCAAAAGGCATTTAAGTGGTTGGCAGGCATTTTCTTTGCTTCTGTCAGTATTATCATTGCGGAGATTACATTGTGGATAGCAGTTTCTTTCGGGAAATAATCCCAAATGAGCATGCGAATTGTAGATTATCACCTTCAAACGGTTAAAATTGATTTAAATTACACCTTATTATAATATGATAACGGAATTATTTCGTATCTTTGCAGATGCTATCTGCTTATTGCGGCACTGATGTTCTTTGAGTAGGACGGAGCCGATGGGTGGAGCACTACATATTGAAAGGCGTTACTGACGCTTTGTTTTTGGACTCTTCGAAACTTCCACAAATCGAATTAGTAATCCAAGACAAATGCTGGGGTAACACCACGGGGTGTATCATATACTACTCCGTAGTGTGCTGCGAGGGTACTTTGTGCCCTCAAAAGCACACTTTACGGGTGTACTATATACTCCTGCGTGGGTGTTTCTCTGTTTGTTCTTATTACTAAGGCTGTGGAAGGCCTCGAAGAGTGGGACAAGCAGATGCAAGCACCCACTTTTTTGTATGTAGTCAAAATGTGAAACAAAAATGATTCCATCTTGGTGCTTGATGGATGTGCTTTGTAAGGTGCCAAGAAAGAGTCAGATAGATGTAAGCACTTCACAATTATTATTAGGTGACTGTCTGAAGGTTATGAAACAACTTCCAGATAGTTGCGTGGATTGTATCATTACAGACCCACCATATAACCTGGGCCAATTCATGCATGACAGGAATACTAATCTTGTCAAAATGAGAGCCAATCAGTTTGCTTATGCAGGTTGGGATAATTTGGATTACAAGGAATGGAGACTGTCCATGAAGAAGTTTCTTGTGGAGTGTTCGCGTGTATTGAAAAAAGGAGGAACTTTAATCGTTTTCATGGCTGTCATAAAAGTCTCGGATATAGTTAATCTATCCCAAGGAACCAAACTATACTATAAAACGACAGGTGTTTGGCATAAGACCAATCCTATGCCGAGAAATATGAACATCCACTTTGTTAACTCCACAGAATCCTGGATCTATTTTGTCAATAGTGACACTTCTGGCACATTCAACAACGAAGGAAAAGTAGTTCATGATTTCCTAGAATCCTCTGTGTGTCCACTCTCTGAGAAGAAACATGGCAAACATCCAACTCAAAAACCACTATCCATCATGAAGCGATTGATAGAACTGGTCACCAATCCGAATGATATCATACTTGATCCCTTCATGGGGAGTGGATCTACTTGCGTGGCTGCAGCAATTATGGGAAGGAAGTATTTGGGAATCGAATTGGACGAAAAATATCTAAAGATAGCGGAAGCGAGAATAAAAGAATTATGATGAAAGTCGGTGATTTGTTTGCAGGTGTAGGTGGGATGTCCCAAGGTTTCAAAATGGCAGGAAATTTTGAAATTGCCTTTGCAGTTGAATTCGACAAAGATATTGCCGCTGCCTACAAAAATAATCATAAAGGTACGGATGTCTACGCAAACGACATCAGAGATATTGACGTGAAGGAGTTACATAAGAAGCATCCTACAATTGATGTAATTATCGGAGGACCTCCTTGTCAAGGGTTTTCACAGAAGGGTAAACGTCTAAGCCTTGATGATCCAAGGAACTTTCTCTTTCAACAATTCGTTAGATTTGTTGATGAGTTTAAGCCTAAGTACTTTGTATTGGAAAATGTACCAACAATCGTAACAACTGCAAATGGTTTCTTTAAAGACCAAATAGTTGAAGCTTTCAATAAATTGGGATATGATGTCACTTATGGTGTGCTTTGTGCTGCGGACTATGGAGTTCCACAGGATAGACATCGTGCCGTTTTCCTTGGCCAATTGGGGAAATTACAAGTTTCACTACCCAAACCTTCAGATAAAAGAACTACTATCAAAGAAGCCATATATGATTTACCTTTCATCGCATCGGGTGAAGGTAATGAAGAGATGAATTATGACAAACCTGCAACTTCTGACTATCAGAAGATAATGAGGATGAATAGTAAAACTCTCTTCAATCATTCTGCAACTAAGCACAACGCTTTGGCCTTAAGAAGATTGGCCATGATTCCTAAAGGTGCAGGCAAAGAAGTTCTACCACCAGAAGAAAGAACAAAATCAATATACAGCGGAACTTGGTCGAGAATGATAGAAGATGATATTTCAGTCACTATAACAACGAGATACGATACTCCTTCTTCAGGCAGGTTTACCCACCCAATCCTTGACAGATGTATAACGACAAGGGAAGCTGCAAGAATACAGTCTTTCCCTGATACTTTTAGATTCTATGGAACCAAGACTTGCCAAATGAAGCAAGTCGGTAATGCCGTTCCTCCACTATTAGCTAAAGCAATTGCAGAACAAATAAAAAAGAATGAATTATGAACTATCCACTAAAAGCTGAAGGTCTAAAAGCAAATGACGCTAAGTTAGGCGGGAAATATAGAATGAGCAATGTGAGAGAATTTATCGCATTAGCCTATTTGTTGTATTTAGCATCAGAAAGAAAAGCTTCGGTGGACTATTCAGACGGAAAGGATAGTCCAAATCAATTGAAGCTAAATCCCTCGCTATCCGAAAAGATAAGCAGTATCCTTTCAATTGACAATTTGGAGAGTCTCATTGTTGGCAATCCATTACTTTCTGGACAGTTTGAATATATTCTTGTTGCAATGGAACGAGTTTTTTGTTTGGGATCTGTTGCTTTTAATAACAGGTCATACAACAACTCAAAAGAAAGGACTGGTGGTATCCGATTCCCCAAAACTCTTAAGTTCTCAACGAATATGATGGTTCTTGATTTGATATTGTCGAGTATTAACCAAGAATCAAGAAATTCATTCCTTAAAGAATGGCTTCAAAACCGTCCATCCTCTGATAATGAAGCAGAGAAGAGGATTACGAGTTTCTTAACTATCTGTTCCCAATATTCTTTGTTTAGAGTCAGGACAGAAGATGATGATGAAATAGTTTATAGACCAATAGGAATATACGAACAAATAGCACAATCAGGAAACGTAAGTATTGTAGATAGTAGAGAGCAAGCGGGAACAGCAAGCATTTACAATAATGTTTTAAAAGAAGGACTAAATCCATGGCTTAATTCTAGAAAAACAGACAGCATATCGTTTAATGAAGATAACGATATTACTACTTATTTAGCGATGCTCAAAACTAGTTTAAGCATTGTAAGAGTAAGTGAATCTGACTTAACAGGATTCATAACTCCAAAAGTGGAGTTCGACAAAGGACAATCCAATGGAGAATGTTTTTCAGTAAAGAAATATCTCGCTGCTATCCGCACTAAGCCTTTTCTTTTGCTTGCCGGCATCTCTGGTACAGGTAAGTCGCGAATTGTGAGAAAATTGGCGCAGATGACTATTACAGAGGACTTGCAACGAAAATACGATAAGGAATACAACGGAACTGATTTCGAAAACAACAGATGGAATCTGCATACACCAGCTAACTTCAAACTGATACAGGTAAAGCCCAACTGGCATAACTCAATGGATGTGGTGGGCTATCTTACAAACATACCAGAGCCACATTACGTATTCACACCATTTGTAGAGTTTATAGCCAGGGCCTGGCAGCATCAGGATGTGCCTTTCTTCCTTTGTCTTGACGAAATGAATCTGGCTCCTGTTGAGGAGTATTTCGCAGAATTCCTTAGCGCCATTGAAAGTCGCGCCTTTGAGAACAGAAACGGAGAGAGAGTTTATGTAACAGATCCAATCATCAAGCCATTTGCTGACTTTGGCTCGTTCAAAGACAAAGATGCTAAGATGGTGAATATTGGTGATGCGATGGTTAATACGCTCTTCCCAGAATTCAAGGCAAGTGATGCTGGTACTCCATTGGGCAAGATCGTTGAGCATTTCAAGCAGAAAGGTCTCACGCTCCCCAAGAACCTTATTGTGATAGGTACTGTGAATATGGATGAGACAACCTATTCGTTCTCACGAAAGGTGCTTGACAGGGCTATGAGTTTCGAGATGAACGAAGTGGATTATGAGAAATTCCTGAAGGATACGACAGACGATGAATTAAAAAGCATTCGCGAGGAACTGATGGAAGATCTGAACGAGCTGTTGACAGACAGGGAAATTGAAGCCAAAGAGGTAATGGGTAAGTTGGACGGTGCTGCCAAGTTTGTTATCGATTACCTAGATCAGGTAAACAAATTGCTAAACGGTACACCATTCAAACTAGGTTATCGTGCCGCAAATGAAGCGATACTCTATGTGAAAGCGACTCACGACACAAAAATGGGTGATGTGGCCTTGGCTATGAACGACTTTACGTTGATGAAAATACTGAGCCGTTTTGAAGGTGACTCAGCAAAAATGCGCATAGATCCCAAAGACAAAAGACTGACGGAATTGGGATATACACCTAACGAAGTAAAAGACAAGCGCGAGGAGTCTGCAGATAGAGATACCATCACCATACTGTCTTGCATGCACAAGATTGTTTCAGACATGTTGGCTCCCTCTCCTGCAATTAATGAGGACGAAACAGACCCCAATGAAGGAGAACTGGATTTTGCAGAAGAAAAGCAAAACAAAGAGAATGACAAGAAACTGTCTTCACTTGTGAAGTTGGAGAGCATGATGGACCAGCTGAACAGGGAGAGATTTGTGTCATACTGGAATTAAAACATAGAAACGGTCGATGGCTGAGGCATTATACAACTTTATCGTGGAGAACGACGACCTCGTTGTCAAGTTCTCGTGTGCCAACCACACGAGACGAATCAACGAGGTTGTACGGAATCTACTGGATAAAGACAATTCCAAACGTGAAAGTGACCCGAAGGTCACATGTCGTTTCAAGGCTAAGACAGAGAATGTAAATTTTTCCTTCGATGGCTTAAAAAGCGAAAAGGATAACGTCAGACACCAGGCCGTTTTCTTCGAGAATACAGACTATCCTCTTTTGGTAAAAGGCAAGCGGCCTAACCAAATCAAGGAGATTCGCCTGCATATAGCTGATCACAAAATATCTGAAACAGATGATAAAGGACGGATATTAAGTGACGGAGGAGAACTTTATGGTACATTGAACTTCCGTAATCAGGTAGGCGAAACTGACTTTCGCTTCTTCTATAAAAAAGTAGAAAGCAACAAAGAATATGAGCTGGCATTTGAAACGGAAGTGCTAAGTTACAAGCTTGACTACAGGACCGACCTGCAAAGCATAATTAGGGATGTAGAACAGGAATACGCAATGCTCAGTTACTCGTTTATGAAGGAAACTTATCTGAGTTTTCGTAGTGGCAATACAACGAGTACTGACCTGATTTGGTGGCAGATATTCAAGTCTTGCTATCAAGACATCTTGACTTATGCATCGGTTATTATTGATCGTCCCAAACGAAGACTAAGGAGTATACCTAAGTATGATCGGGCAGAAAGGTTACCATTCATACCCCAAGAACTAGAAAACGAATATCACGTACATCGTGATATGCCAGCCTATCAGTATCGGACAGAGGAACTAGTGCTGAGCCATGATACCATTGAGAACCGTTTCTTGAAATATGCGCTAAAAGAAATGACTGCGAGGTTTGTCAATGTGCGCCAGCATATCATGAAGGTGATGAGACTGAGTGATGAACAGCAACTGAGTGCAGATATCCAGCAGATATACGAAGAACTGTTACGATTAGTCAACCATCCATTCTTCAGAGGTGTTGGCGTTTTCAAGGGATTTTCGCAGGACAGTCTTGTGATGAAACAGGCCTACGGCTACAAGGAAATCATGCAGTGCTGGATAAAACTGCAATGTGGCTACGAACTGGAGGATGGTACCTTGAAACTGGAGGTGAAGGATATCTCTGAACTGTACGAAATATGGTGTTTCATTAAGGTGAAGAATATTGTTCAAGAAATATTGGGCAACAGGGCTACAGCCTATACTTCTGGACATGAGGTAACGAAGGACTTCATTCCACAATTACTGTACGGAAAGAAATCGGAGGTACATTTTATCAAAGATGAAAAAGTCACATTGGTTGCATTGCAGTATAATGCTGAGGTAAAGAAAGAGGAACAGAAGTCTTCTTCTGCCATTGATGGTACTGATTCTTTGACCACCAAACAGCGTCCTGATATTGTATTGAGGTTGTCGAAGGAAGGAGACGAAATTAAGTACACCTACCTGTTTGATGCTAAGTATCGCATTGATGACACTCCGACGAGTGATAACAATGATGCTCCACCCGAAGATGCCATTGACCAAATGCACCGCTATCGCGACTCCATTTACTTTACCGCAGACGGTGTTGACAGAGACCACCTGCGAAAAGAGATTGTGGCAGGTTACGTTCTGTTCCCTGGAAATATTTCAGAAGAAGCACTTGATGCAGAGACTGGCAACTATTACTATCTAAAATCAAGCAAGAAAATTGGTATCGGAGCGTTTCCGTTGAGACCCAACAAGTCAGAGAATGCTCTGCGTGAGCAAATCAGGAAATGGATTGATGATGAAGACAGCAAGAAGATGTTGCTGGAAATGAGTATCCCACAAAAGGGTCTTGACTATGTTGACGAACACGATGGTAAGGGTCCATATTTCCTTTCATCCATTGACCCGCACGTAAATCCTGACGATGAGAGTATTGTTAATGGTGATGCCCAATCTTTTGTAACAGGCTACAGCACCATCTATGCAGGTGTTGATTTCCAACAAATCAAGTACTTTGTTCCTGTAAAAGACCATAAGGTTTATGGCTTTTACAAAGTGAATAGTTATGAAGCAATAGATGCCAGTGAAACACTTCTGAAAGACAAAGAAACAAAGTTCGTCAAAGCATATAAGGGCTACGATAAGCCTTTCCGTATAGAAATTGACTTAGGTGATTATACTCCATTACCCAAGCCATTTACTTATGGCATTGATAGGAATGCTGCAAGAGGAACGGCAATGGCTGCAAGAACATTCAAAGAGTATTGTAATAAAGTGTAGGCAGATTGAGCGCACTCCGCTCCCGCCAAGAGCAGACTGCAAGAGCTGAGTATGTTGTATAGAGTTACCCTATGGCAATTAACTTGTTTTCAGATAATTCATATATGACGGGATGGGCAAAGAAGATGGTCTTGCCATCGTAAACAAATGTAGTATTGATGCCGCGACGCTGGAACTCGTCGATGAGTGCCTGGTCGTGGTAGGCTCGCATAGAAGACCAGCCGGAATTGGCCACCTGCTGATTGAAAACGGTTACTAACTCTGTAATCTGCATGTCTGCGAAACGCAGAGCAAACTTGATGTAATAAATGTGCTGTTGCATAACTTTTGTTTTTGAAGTGAATAATGTTACTCCCGCATCGTACTGACCACCGTAGCTAAGCTAAAGCTCGGTTGGCGAGTTCATCCGAAGATGACTGCTCTTGATGCTTTCTAGTGCAAAATTACAATGAATTTGTGAGATGACAAATAGAAAGAAGGTAAATATTGAGTGAAAATGCAAAAAAGATACGAAAAAGTTTGGTGGTTTGTGAAAATATGTATAATTTTGCCGCCGTTTTTCAAATTTATGTAAATTGAGAGCAATGCTGCAACAAAGAATGAACATATCAACACTGTTACCACTCCAGGGCAAAGAGAGCTTTGGAGGCTTCTGCTATGTTCATACGACAAACTCGATGAGT
>CADCEW010000057.1 GCA_902800585.1 uncultured Prevotellaceae bacterium | reverse complement strand
GCGCTTCAGGATGGGCTTGAACCAACGACCCCCTGATTAACAGTCAGGTGCTCTAACCAACTGAGCTACTGAAGCAGGTTTTTGTTTTTGCGGTTGCAAAGGTAATACGTTTTTCCGAATTGCGCAAACTTTTCAAGGAAAAAATTCGTTTTTCCCTATTTTTTCTATAATTTTGCACGCAATAATCGTAATAAATGGAATTAATGAAACAAAGAATCGTCTCTTTTATCCTGTTTGTATCGGTGGCCATGAGCCTGTCGGCACAGGATGTGAAGAACCATAACTTGGAGGTGGCAAAGAACATGGAGATATTCAATGCTATCTACAAGAATCTGGATTTGATGTATGTGGATACCCTGAATGCCAATGAAGTCATTGGTACAGGCATCAATGCCATGCTTCGTTCTCTGGACCCGTATACGGAATATTATCCGGAAGAGAAGCAGAAAGACCTGAAGATGCTGATGACAGGTAAGTATGCTGGTATCGGTGCCTTGGTGCGCTATCATCAGAAACTGAAGCGTGTCGTGATAGAAGAGCCATACGCTGGCATGCCTGCTGCACAGGTGGGTTTGAAGAAAGGTGACATCATCCTGCAGATTGACGATACCATCATGACTGATAAGACTGTCACGTATGTCAGTGAGCATCTGCGTGGAGACCCAGGTACTACCTTTGTGTTGAAGATTGAGCGTCCATCGACAGGAAAGAAGATGACTTTCAAGATTACACGTCAGAGTATCAAGATGCCAGAGATCACCTATTATGGGATGCGTCCCAATGGTATTGGCTATATCAATCTGAATACTTTCACAGGTGAACCTGCCAAACCCATGCGTCGCGCTTTCCTGGACTTGAAGAAGCAAGGTGCCACCAAACTGATTCTTGACTTGCGAGGTAATGGCGGAGGTTCGCTTCCCGAATGTGTGGACATCGCTAACATGTGGATTCCTAAGGGAGTGACGTTGGTGGAGACCAAAGGAAAGATTCGTCGTGCCAATACCGAATACAAGACTCGTCTGGAACCCATTGACACGCTGATGCCGATGATTATTCTGGTCAATGACGAGACAGCGTCTGCCAGTGAGATTGTCAGCGGGTCAGTACAGGACTTGGACAGAGGAATAATAATAGGTACACGCACGTATGGAAAAGGACTCGTTCAAATTCCAAATATAGAAGTGCCTTATAACGGCAATCTGAAACTGACGACTGCGAAATATTATATTCCCAGTGGACGTTGTATTCAGGCCATCAATTACAAACATAGCGGAGGTGGCTATAAAGAACATGTGCCTGACTCCCTGACACGCGTATTCTATACGAAGAACGGTCGTGAAGTGAGAGATGGCGGTGGCATTAAGCCCGATATAGAAGTGAAGCCCGATACGATGGCGAACATCACCCTCTATTTAGATCGCCTGGACTCTACGGAAGTGTTGTTGGATTATGTGGTGGACTATATCGCCAAACATCCGACGATTGCACCACCCAAGGACTTCCATCTGACCGATGCGGACTATGAAGATTTCAAGCAGCGTGTGGTAAAAGCAGGCTTCACCTACGACCAGGTAAGCAAGAAACAATATGACGAACTGGTGAAAGTTGCAAAGTTTGAAGGCTATTACGAGGATGCCCTTGCTGAGTTTGAAGCCTTGAAGGCAAAACTCGATCACCACGATATCGCCCGTGATATGGACCGCCATCGTGAGGGAATACAACAGATGATAGAACAGGATATTATCTCAGCCTATTATTTCCAGGCAGGACGTGTGGAAGCGGCTCTGGAACATGACAAAACCATGAAGGAGGCAGAGCGAATCCTGAATACGCCAGGAGAGTATGAGCGTATTCTTTCCGCTCAAAAATGAAAATAATATCCAAAAAATTTGCAGGATTGCGAAGAAATACGTAATTTTGCACCCGTTCAGCGGAATGAGGGGCTTGAAAAAGCCTCTCATTCTTGTTTTTAATAACAAAATATGATAAATAAAGACGTAGTAAAAAAAGCGGTTGAGGAATGGCTCTCACAGAATGAGTATTTCCTGGTGGACGTAGAGATGACGCCCGATGGCCGCATCGTGATTGAGATTGACCACACCGATGGTGTGTGGATTGAGGATTGTGCCGAGTTAAGCCGTTTCTTGCAAGAGAAATTAGGTGACGAACTGGGTGACTATGAGTTGGAGGTAGGCTCTGCAGGTATCGGGCAGCCCTTCAAGGTTATCCAGCAATACCGCAATCATATCGGCAAGGAAGTCGAGGTACTCCCTCTTGACGGAAAGAAGTTACAGGGTATCTTGAAGGAAGTCAGTGAGGACGGAAAGTCGTTTGTCGTTACTGTCAAAGAGAAACAGAAGCAAGAAGGAAAGAAACGTCCTGTCATGGTGGAAGTCGACAAGACCTTTGCTATCAAGGATGTCAAGTACACGAAATACGTACTGACATTCAAGTAAGGGGGTCAGGGTAATCTGAATACTCGGATTAATCAGAATAATCAGAAATAAAAAAAAAATAATCAAATGGCAACAAAGAAAGATGTGAAGGGTCCTTCTATGATTGAGACCTTTCAGGAATTTAAAGAGACGAAGAACATCGATCGTACTACTTTGGTGAGTGTACTTGAGGAGAGTTTCCGTAATGTCATCGCCAAGATGTTCGGCTCTGATGAGAACTTCGACGTGATTGTAAACCCTGACAAGGGTGACTTTGAGATTCACCGCAACCGTATTGTGGTGGCTGATGGTGAAGTACAGGACGAGAATAAGGAAATCTCTCTGACAGACGCTCAGAAGATTGAGCCTGACTATGAGGTTGGTGAAGAAGTATCTGAGGAAGTGAACTTCCAGAAGTTCGGTCGTCGTGCTATCCTGAACCTTCGTCAGACATTGGCTTCCAAGATTCTGGAGTTGGAGCATGACTCCCTGTATAATAAATATAAGGATAAGGTTGGACAGGTTGTCAGTGGTGAGGTTTACCAGATGTGGAAGCGTGAGGTACTGCTCATCGACGACGAGGGTAATGAATTGCATCTGCCGAAGATGGAGCAGATTCCCAACGACAACTATCATAAGGGCGAGACCATTCGTGCTATCGTCAAGGAGGTATTGAACGAGAACAACAATCCCCGCATCATTCTCTCACGTACCAGTCCACTGTTCCTGGAGCGTCTGTTAGAGGCAGAGGTTCCTGAAATCAACGATGGTCTGATTACGATTCGTCGTGTGGCACGTATGCCGGGAGAGCGCGCAAAGGTGGCTGTCGAGAGTTATGACGATCGCGTAGACCCAGTAGGAGCCTGTGTTGGTGTGAAGGGTAGTCGTGTGCATGGTATTGTCCGTGAGTTGGGTAATGAGAATATCGATGTCATCAACTTCTCGAACAATACACAACTCTTTATCCAGCGTGCTTTGAGTCCTGCTAAGGTAACCAGTATTACCTTGAATCCAGAGGAGCACAAGGCAGAGGTTTATCTGCAGCCTGAGGAGGTAAGTCTTGCTATCGGTAAAGGAGGTTTGAACATCAAACTTGCCTCGATGCTGACAGAATATACCATTGATGTCTTCCGTGTCGTGAACGAGGGCGAGGATGATGAGGATATCTACCTCGATGAGTTTGCAGACGAGATCGACCAGTGGATTATTGACTCTATCAAGGCTATTGGTCTGGATACGGCAAAGGCTGTCATGAACGCTCCTCGCGAGATGCTGATAGAGAAAGCAGACTTGGAGGAAGAGACAGTTGATCATCTGTTGGAGGTACTCCGTGCGGAGTTCGAGTAACATTTTAATTGTTACATTTTTAAATTATTAAATTTTACAAGTTGTAATTAAATGGGAGTTCGATTAAATAAAGTATTATCAGAACTGAATATAGGACTTCAGACGGCAGTTGATTTCCTGAAGAAGAAAAGCAGTCTGGGTGAGATTCGCGACGATGCTACGACCAACACCAAGATTTCTGATGAACAGTATCATGCTCTGGTCGATGAGTTCAGCACCGATAAGGCAGTAAAGACCCAGGCCGACAAGATCTTCACCAAGAAAGTCAAGGAGAAGAAGGTTGAGAAAGTAGAGAAGGTCGAGAAGAAAATCACCAAGACTGAAGAACAACTGGATGAACTTCGTCCCCAGTTTAAGGCTGTCGGAAAGATAGACCTTGACAGTATCGGCAAGAAACCTGCTGCTGTAAAGAATGAACCTGAGCCAGTGATTCAGGAAGAAGAACCTGTGGTTGAGAATCAGGAAGAGGTGACATCTGGGCAGGAGGTGGAGACGAATCAGTTCTATGAAGAAGAGCAGGAGACTGTCGAAGAAGATGCTGAGAACAATACTTCTGGTGTAAAGGTTGTCGGAAAGATAGACCTCTCTTCTCTGAATCAGAGTACTCGTCCTAAGAAGAAGTCCAAAGAAGAACGCCGTAAGGAACGTGAAGAGAAGGCTGCCCAGCAGCACGCTGCCAATGGGGAGCGCAAAAAGCGTGAACGTATCCGTAGCGGTAGAGTGGATATCGAGGCTGCAGCCAGTCAGGTCAACCAGCAACAAGGTAATAACAAGAAGAATAAGAACAAGGGTGGTAACCAGAATTTCCAAGACATGCCGCAGCAGGGTGGTGGAAAGAAGAATAAGAAGAACCGCCCCGTGAAGTCCTTGGAGGTGGATGATGAGGCTGTAGCACGTCAGGTCAAGGAGACACTTGCCCGTCTGACCTCTAAGAACCAGAATAAGAAAGGTGCCAAGTATCGTCGTGAGAAGCGTGATGCTGTTCAAGAGCGTCTGAACGAAGAGATGGCAGCAGAGGCAGCAGAGAGCAAGGTTCTCAAACTGACGGAGTTCGTGACAGTCTCTGAATTGGCTACCATGATGAATGTCGGCGTCAATCAGGTCATTGGAACCTGTATGTCTATCGGTATCATGGTATCCATCAACCAGCGTCTGGATGCCGAGACCATCAATATCGTGGCTGAGGAGTTTGGCTTTACCACAGAATATGTGAGTGCAGAAGTACAGAATGCCATCACGGAAGAGGCAGATGATGAGAACGATCTCATCAGTCGTGCACCTATCGTAACGGTCATGGGACATGTCGACCATGGTAAGACTTCTCTGCTTGACCATATCCGTAACACGAATGTGATTGCAGGTGAGGCTGGTGGTATCACGCAGCACATTGGTGCCTATAATGTAAAACTGAAAGATGGTCGTCGGATAACTTTCTTGGATACTCCTGGTCACGAGGCATTTACTGCCATGCGTGCCCGTGGTGCTCAAGTAACGGATATCGCCATCATCATTGTAGCTGCCGATGACTCTGTGATGCCTACGACCAAGGAGGCTATCGCTCATGCTCAGGCAGCGAATGTCCCAATGGTGTTCGCCATCAATAAGATTGATAAACCAGGAGCCAATCCTGATAAGATTCGTGAGGACCTTGCCAATATGAACTTGCTCGTGGAAGAGTGGGGTGGTAAGTATCAGTGTCAGGAGATCAGTGCGAAGAAAGGCATTGGTGTCGAGGAACTGATGGAGAAGGTACTTCTTGAGGCAGAGATGCTTGACCTCAAAGCTAATCCTAACCGCAAGGCTACAGGTTCTATCATCGAGTCTTCACTGGACAAAGGACGTGGCTATGTCTCTACTGTTTTGGTATCTAACGGTACTTTGAAAGTCGGTGACGTAGTGATTGCCGGAACAGCCTGGGGTAAGGTCAAGGCGATGTTCAATGAGCGTAACCAGCGCATTGAGAAAGCTGGTCCTGCCGAGCCCGCCATTATCCTTGGACTGAATGGTGCTCCTACCGCTGGCGACTCCTTCCATGTGATGGAGACAGAGCAGGAAGCACGTGATATTGCCAACAAACGTACCCAGTTACAGCGTGAGCAGTCTATTCGTACGACGAAGACCGTTGGTCTGGATGAGATATCTCATCGTATCGCACTTGGTGAATTCCATGAGTTGAATATTATCGTGAAGGGTGATACTGATGGAAGTATTGAGGCATTGTCTGACTCGTTCATCAAGCTGTCAACAGAGAAGGTACAGGTGAATGTCATCGCGAAGGCTGTGGGTCAGATTTCAGAGAACGATGTCATGCTGGCTTCTGCTTCCGATGCTATCATCGTCGGCTTCCAGGTACGTCCTTCTGCTGATGCCCGTCGTGCTGCTGAGCGTGAGGGTGTTGAGATCAATACCTACTCTATCATCTATGATGCCATCGATGAGGTGAAGTCGACGATGGAGGGTATGCTCGACAAGGTGAAGAAGGAGATTGTCACTGGTGAGATTGAAGTCAAGCAGGTCTTCAAGATCTCGAAGGTGGGTACCGTTGCCGGTGGATTGGTTATCGAAGGAAAGGTACACAACAAGGACAAGGCTCGTGTGGTACGCGATGGTATCGTGATTCATACGTCTCCTATCGATGCCTTGAAGCGTTACAAGGATGATGCCAAGGAAGTCGCAACAGGCTTGGAGTGTGGTATCTCACTGGTTAACTTCAACGATATCCAGACAGGTGATATTATCGAGACCTTCACAGAGATTGAAGTGGAACAGAAACTTTAATGAGCGAAAAAAAGAATGAGTTTGTCCGTCAAGTAGCTGAACAGAAATATGAGTTCGGCTTCACGACGGATGTACATACAGAGATTATCGAGAAAGGGCTGAACGAGGATATCGTTCGGCTCATTTCTGCCAAGAAGGGGGAACCAGAGTGGATGCTTGAGTTCCGCCTGAAGGCTTTTCGCTATTGGCAGGAACAGAAAGAGCCGACATGGGGACATGTGCATGTGCCTCCTATCGACTATCAGGCAATCTCTTATTATGCCGATCCGATGGCAAAGAAGCCAAAGGGCGATGGGAAAATTGATCCTGAACTTGAAAAGACCTTCGATAAACTCGGTATTCCTTTGGAGGAGCGTCTTGCCCTGAGTGGCAATACTGCTGTAGATGCCATCATGGACTCTGTCAGTGTGAAGACGACCTTCAAAGAGAAACTGCGCGAGAAGGGTGTTATCTTCTGTTCGATTGGTGATGCTATCAAGGAACATGGCGACTTAGTACGTGAGTATTTAGGTTCTGTGGTCCCCTATCGCGATAATTTCTATGCAGCCTTGAACAGTGCGGTATTCTCCGACGGTTCGTTTGTATATATCCCGAAAGGTGTCCGATGCCCGATGGAGTTAAGTAGCTATTTCCGTATCAATGCCAGGAACACAGGACAGTTTGAGCGTACTTTGATTATCGCCGATGACGATAGTTATGTGAGTTACCTGGAAGGCTGTACTGCTCCGATGCGCGATGAAAATCAGTTACATGCCGCCATCGTGGAGATTATTGTCAAAGACAGGGCGGAAGTAAAGTACTCTACTGTGCAAAACTGGTATCCTGGTGATGAGAATGGCAAGGGTGGTGTGCTGAATCTCGTGACGAAACGTGGTGACCTGCGTGGTGTGGATTCAAAGTTATCTTGGACACAGGTAGAGACAGGTAGTGCCATCACTTGGAAATATCCCTCTTGTATCTTACGTGGTGATAACTCACAGGCAGAATTCTATTCTGTTGCCGTCACCAACAACTGTCAAGAGGCGGATACAGGTACGAAGATGATTCACATGGGAAAGAACACCAAGTCGACGATTATCTCGAAAGGAATCTCCGCAGGTCATTCGCAGAACTCATATCGTGGACTCGTCCGTGCCACTTCGAATGCGGATAATGCTCGTAATTATTCCAGTTGCGACTCGTTGTTATTAGGTTCAGAGTGTGGTGCGCATACCTTCCCTTATATGGATGTGCATAACGACACAGCTGTCTTTGAGCATGAGGCGACGACGAGTAAGATATCAGAGGACCAACTCTTTTATTGTAACCAGCGTGGCATTCCAACAGAACAGGCTGTCGGCTTGATAGTCAACGGCTATGCCAAGGAAGTCCTCCAGAAACTCCCGATGGAGTTTGCTGTTGAGGCTCAGAAACTATTAAGTGTATCATTAGAAGGAACGGTAGGGTAACTCGTAATAACGATATAATCTGATAACGAAATAACGACAAAGATGTTAGAAGTTAGAAATCTGCACGCCAAGATTGGCGAGAAAGAGATATTAAAAGGTATTGACCTTGTCATCAATGATGGTGAGACGCATGCCATCATGGGACCAAATGGTTCTGGAAAGAGTACCCTGAGTGCTGTCCTTGTGGGTAACCCACTTTTTGAGGTAACAGAAGGTGAGGCTTTCTTTAATGGTAAGAACCTGTTAGAGATGAAACCAGAAGACCGTGCTCATGAGGGATTGTTCTTGTCGTTCCAGTATCCTGTAGAGATTCCCGGGGTGTCGATGACGAACTTCATGAAGGCTGCCATCAACGAGAAGCGTAAGTATCAGGGGTTGGAACCGATGAATGCGGCAGAGTTCTTGAAACTGATGCGTGAGAAACGGAAGGTGGTGGAACTTGATTCGAAACTTGCCAATCGTTCTGTCAATGAGGGTTTCAGTGGTGGCGAGAAGAAACGTAACGAGATTTTCCAGATGGCGATGTTGGAGCCGAAACTCTCTATTCTTGATGAGACAGACTCTGGCTTGGATGTCGATGCCATGCGTATCGTTGCAGAGGGTGTTAATAAGTTACAGACACCTGAGACTTCTTGCATTGTGATTACCCACTATGACCGTTTGTTGGAGATGATTCGCCCACAGTTTGTCCATGTATTATATAAAGGACGTATTGTGAAAACGGGTGGTCCTGAACTCGCTAAGCAGATTCAGGAACATGGTTATGATTGGATTAAAGAGGAGATAGGAGAAGAGTAGTGGGTAGCGAGCAACAATATATAGAACTGTATCAGCAGTGTAGGCAGATGATTTTCGACCATTCGCCCGCATTGATGAATGCTGTTCGTGATGAGGCTTTTGAGCATTTCAAGTCTGCTGGTTTCCCCAGCAGGAAGGTAGAGCGTTATAAATACACTGACCTGCAAGCCCTCTTTGCACCAGACTATGGTTTGAACCTCAAGCGACTGGAGATTCCTGTCGATCCTTATAACGCCTTTCGTTGTGATGTGCCTAACTTGAGTACGAGTCTCTATTTCGTAGTCAACGATGCATTCTATAACAAAGCACTGCCTCAGGCTCATCTACCTGAAAGCGTTATCATCGGTTCTATCAGGGAACATACCGATATTGCAGTTAAGTATTATGCCCAACAGGCTCATACCAATGAGGATGCCGTCACGGCTCTTAATACCATGCTGGCACAGGATGGCTTATTTGTCTATGTTCCTAAGAACGTCAAAGTAGAACGTGCCATACAGGTCATCAATATCCTTCGCAGTGATGTCGACCTGATGGTAAATCGTCGTGTACTCATCGTTTTGGAAGAGGGTGCAGAAATCAAGATGCTTTTCTGCGACCATGCCGCTGACGATAAGAAGTTCCTGACGACACAAGTCATTGAGGCGTATGTTGGGGAGAATGCTTCCCTTGACCTCTATTGTCTGGAGGAGACACATGCCAAGAATGTACGTGTCAGCAATGTCTATATCGACCAGCAGGCGAATAGTCATGTCAATCATAACGTCATCACCCTGCATAACGGTATTACGCGTAATAAACTAGACCTCATGCTTTCAGGCGAGGGCGCAGAATGTCTGTGTAACGGTTGTGTGATTGCCGACAAACAACAGCATGTCGATAACAACACGCTCATCATGCATCGTGCCACTCATTGTACCTCCAATGAACTCTATAAATACGTTCTTGATGATGAGGCTGTAGGAGCCTTTGCAGGACGTGTGTTGGTAGAGCATGGTGCCCAGAAGACTATTTCGCAGATGACGAACCAGAACTTGACTGCGACGAAGGAAGCACGTATGTACACACAGCCGATGCTAGAAATCTATGCTGATGATGTGAAGTGTGCCCACGGCTCAACAGTTGGTCAGTTGAATGATGCTGCCCTGTTTTATATGCGTCAGCGAGGCATCACGTTGGAAGAAGCGAAGTTACTCTTGCAGAATGCCTTCATCAATGAGGTTGTAGACAAGATGCAACTTGAGCCCCTGCGTGATCGTCTTCATTATCTCATCGAGAAACGTTTCCGTGGAGAACTGAACAAATGTGAGGGGTGTAAACTTTGTAAGTAATATGTACGATATCAATCAAATACGAGCAGACTTCCCTATTTTGTCGAGGGAAGTATATGGGAAACCGCTGGTATATCTTGATAATGCAGCGACGACACAGAAACCGCTGTGTGTATTGGATGCGATGCGCGAGGAGTATCTCAACGTGAATGCGAATGTACATCGTGGTGTACACTATCTGTCGCAACAGGCAACAGACCTGCATGAGGCGGCTCGTGAGAAGGTACGCCAGTTCATCAATGCCGATAAGATCGAGGAGATTGTCTTTACACGTGGTACGACAGAGGCAATTAATCTGGTGGCAAGTTCTTTCTGTGACTCGCAGATGAAAGAGGGCGACGAAGTGCTTGTCACGGAGATGGAGCACCATTCGAACATCGTACCTTGGCAGTTACAGGCACAGAAGCGAGGGATTATTGTCAAGCATCTTCACATCACGGATGACGGTCGTTTAGACATCTCTCCTCTTTTGTCTCCTGACTCCTGTCTCCTGACTGCCCGCACGAAACTGATTAGCGTGACACATGTGAGTAATGTGTTGGGAACGATAAATCCTGTAAAAGAAATCATCGAGATAGCCCATCAGCATGGTATCCCCGTATTAGTAGATGGAGCACAGAGTGCACCCCACATGAAGATTGACGTACAGGCGATGGACTGCGACTTCTATGCGTTCAGTGGACATAAGATGTATGGACCTACAGGCATCGGTGTCCTTTACGGTAAAGAGGAATGGCTTGAAAAACTACCTCCCTATCAGGGTGGCGGTGAGATGATTGACAAGGTGACGTGGGAACGTACTACTTTTGAGCGTCTGCCATTTAAGTTTGAGGCAGGTACTCCTGACTATATTGCCACCCATGGACTGGCTAAAGCAATAGAATATATTGAATCTATCGGCTTTGATGCCATTCAAAAACATGAGCAAGAACTGACATATTATGCAATGGAACAGTTGCAGACCATAGAAGGTATGAAGATATATGGGAGCCCCCTCCCAACCTCCCCTTTATGGGAGGAGCCTTGGTTACATGATGCTGTTATCAGTTTCAATGTCGGTGATATTCATCATTTGGATTTAGGAACACTCTTGGATAGGCTGGGCATTGCTGTCCGTACGGGTCATCATTGTGCACAGCCACTGATGGACCGCTTGGGTATTCAGGGTACTGTCCGTGCTTCCTTTGCTTTGTATAATACGAAAGAGGAGGTTGATATCCTCGTTGCAGGCATCCGACGTGTCAGCCAAATGTTTTAAAGGTAAAAGGGTAAAAAGTAAAATGCTGGCGAGTCACTATTACGAAGGAAAGGTTGAGGCTGGTTGCGATGAGGCTGGTCGCGGCTGTCTGGCTGGTAGTGTCTATGCCGCTGCTGTCATCTTTCCTGAGAATTATCAGAACGAGGATCTGAATGACTCCAAGCAACTGACTGACAAACGACGCAAACAACTGCGTGAGATTATTGAGCGTGATGCCGTTGCATGGGCAGTAGGTATTGTTACGCCAGAAGAGATTGATAAGATCAATATCCTTAATGCCTCCATACTCGCTATGCATCGTGCCTTGGATCAGTTGAAGGTACGACCTGAAGCCATTATCGTAGATGGTAATCGCTTTAAAGCTTATCAGAAACTTCCTCACACCACCATTGTCAAAGGTGACGGGAAATACCTCTCTATTGCGGCAGCCAGTATCCTTGCCAAGACCTATCGTGATGACTATATGGATGCTTTGGCAGAAGAATATCCGCAATACGACTGGCTCTCCAACAAAGGCTATCCTACTAAAAAGCATAGAGATGCCATCCGCCAATATGGTTCTTTTGATTTCCAAGACTGATGCGCCACGACAAGTTAGATAGGGAGTTGACGCTGATGCTCTTGATGACGGAGAATAAGCGATATACCGTTCAGCAGATGTGTGAACGGATGAATATCTCGAAGCGTACCTTATATTATTATCTGGATTTCTTTAGGGATATAGGCTTTGTAGTAGAGAAACACGGCACGGTTTATTGTCTTGATAAGAGTTCACCTTTCTTTACAAAACTCTTCCGTAAAGTACATTTCACAGAAGATGAGGCTGTCACGATGCGTCGTATCTTAGAGAGTTCTGGTTCTCATAGTGCGATGGTGGAGCATTTAAAGCGTAAACTCGACTCACTCTATGATTTGAATATCCTTGCCGATGAACAGTTGCGAGAACAACAGGCACAAAATCTCAGTGTGATATACGATGCCATCAAATATCATCGTAATGTTGTGCTTCATCATTACTCTTCGCCCCATAGCAACAGTGTCAGTGATCGTATTGTCGAACCGTTTATGCTGATGAACAATAATAATGAGGTACGCTGCTATGAGTTGACCAGTGGGATGAACAAAACCTTCAAACTCTCACGTATGGAAAGGGTGGAATTGCTTGCTGACGAGTGGGAACATGAGGACAAACATCGCCAGATATTCACGGATATCTTCATGTTCAGTGCTGAGGAGCAGATGCATGTCACACTTCTTTTAGGTCGACTGTCCTATAATCTGTTGGTTGAAGAGTATCCCAAGGCTGCTGCCTATGTCACACCACAAGACCAGCAACAATGGCAGTTGGAACTTGACGTATGCAACTATGCCGGCATTGGACGCTTTGTGTTAGGACTTTATGAGGATATCAAGATACTGGGCGATGACGGCTTCAAAGCCTATCTCGCCCAGCAAATCGATAAGATGCATCAGTCTATTTAGCAGCGATGCCCGCCTTCTTACATGTCATCAGGGCATGACATAACCAGTAGAGACACAAGGCTCTCAGGAACAGAGAGCAACTGACGGGGAATACCATGAAGAGGAAAGCAAACTGCACATTCAGCAATAACAGTGTCTCCTTGATATGAATCTCTTTCCCTAAGATTTTGGAATAATAGTTTGCCAACCATACGAAAGGCTTGCGCACTGTTTGTGCTACGCTCAAGAGCATGCGCTCATCGTTCTGAAGAATCATAGTCTGTTTCATATTGTATCGTTTTTAATGTTTCTACGATGCAAAAGAATAATGATTCTGTGCACAATAAGTTCACTTTTCTACTTTCTTTGTTAAAGAGATTTAATTATTAACGTTTGTTTACTTCTCAGAAAACTGGCGGAAATAACTCAAGCAGACATCGCGCCACTCTCGGGCATTCTCCACTTGTATCTTCAATCGCTTATCCACTTCACGCCAGCGTTGCTCGTCCACATACGCCTTCATCTTGTTATGCCAGAGATTCTGATAGGTCTCTGTCATGATGACACCCTGGTTATAATGGTATTGAAGCGACTCCCAAAGGGTAGAACCGTCTTTCATCTTATAGTCCCAAGGCAGATGGTGGAACCATAATAGTAGGTTCTCAGGACATGTTTCTAACTTATCATACTGACTGGCATACGGTTCACGATACTGACTGACGGCATTCGTACCTGTAGAAGAACGATTGAAGCCTACCCCGTCTTTGTCTGCCTGATGATAATAGACAGGACACCACTCTATAGGATATTCTTTCTTAAAACCATCAGGTTCAGGACCATAGTGATGGTCGAACTTGAAGATATGGTGCAAACCTAACGGCATCATATAACTCACACAAGCCTCACGACTCTCCTCCATGACGGTAGACATCAGGAAGACAAAATTCTCATCTGTTGAGAATGTCTGTTCCAACCATTCTCTGGCAATCTGCTCAGAGGTCAAATCGGGGTTCCATGCGAGTCGTCCAAAGGCATACCAGTTAGCTTGTGAGAAATGATGACCACACCAGTTGGCATCCTTTCCGATGTTGGCAACACCAGCGATACCAGCCAGCCAGTCGGGTTCAATATACTGAAAGAACTCTTTCCACATAGGAGCGAGGTATACTAAGTGCTTCGACTGTCCAAGATATTCCTGTGTGATTTGTAGTTCTACCATGTTAGGTGTCTCACGTATCTGGTCGAAGACTGGACTATAAGGTTCACGCGGTTGGAAGTCCAAAGGACCGTTCTTCGTCTGGAGGATGACATTCTTACGGAACTTCCCGTCCAAGGGCTTGAACTCAGAGACGGCCTGTTTGACACGATCCTCACCCTTATGGTTGGCACCATAGACGAAGCAACGCCACATCACGATACCCTTATAAGGTGCCAATGCATCCGCCAGCATGTTAGC
Source organism: uncultured Prevotellaceae bacterium (assembly GCA_902800585.1). Taxonomy (GTDB): domain Bacteria; phylum Bacteroidota; class Bacteroidia; order Bacteroidales; family Bacteroidaceae; genus Prevotella. The sequence goes on along the minus strand of CADCEW010000057.1, from coordinate 11,296 downwards.
TCCGTCAGCATGAGAACGATGATAGTCACCAGGACCAGGTTGTCCCTCACTGTTGGCTTTTACCAGAAAACCTCCAAAGTCAGGAATCATGCGATATATCTCACGTGCCTTGTTTTTCCACCAACGACGTACACTATTGTTTTTTGGGTCAGCTGTCTTAGTGCCTCCTAACGCCATTGGTGTGGCGAAATTGATGGAGAGATAGACGCGGATACCATAGGGACGGAGGATGTCTGCTATCTTTTTGACTTCCTTCAGATATTCTTTTGTCAGCATCTTGGGCGATGCATTCACATTATTGAGAACAGAGCCGTTGATACCGATAGATGCATTGGCACGGGCATATTCTCGAATCAGTTCCTCATCGAGATGGAACCACTCAAAGATACTCTCTCCAGCGTAGCCTCGCTCAATGGAACCATCCAGGTTATCCCAGTGATTCAGCAGGCGGAGTTTGAACTTTGGCTGTTGAGACTGTTCTTTGACAGGTGTCTCTGTCGCCTGTAAGCGCAGTGCCTCATAAGCCCCATAAAGCAGTCCGATATCATGACGTGCCGTAATGACAAGTTGATTATCTGTACCACTTAAGGTAAATCCATCATTATCAGGAAGTGACGGATCAATGCGCAGCATCACATGATCTCCTTGATAGTAGTTTTGTAACTCGCCTTTAGCAATACTAATCGTCGGAGACCCTGCAGGAGCCTCTACCTGGGCAGTGTTGCTAATGTCATACCTCAGCCACAGACGATGACCGTCCTCTGCATTCGCGTAGAGGAAAGAGAGGACGGTCATGATAGTCAGAAAGAATCTCTTCATCGTTTCAACAGATTCAACTTTTCTTTCGGAGCCAGTACGTTGCTGACTTGTTCTGTGTATTCTGTCAGGTTGGCGTTGACTTTCTCTTTGATGTCACGGCTTGAGGCACCAATCTCAAAGGCATACTGTCCTGCCTCTACAATCCAACGACTGTTAGCCTCATCGAAGGAAGCAAGGTCGCGCTTCGCCATCTGGATAGTCAGAACCTGACTCTCACCAGGTTTCAGTTCACGTGTTTTGGCAAAGCCTTTCAGTTCGTGGGTTGGTTTCTCTATCTTTCCTTGAGGAGCAGCCACATAGACTTGTGCGATTTCCTTACCAGCCACCTTACCTGTGTTCTTGACAGTTACATTGACGATGATATTGTCACCATTCACTTTCACGGCAGGTTTGCTATATTCAAAGGTGGTATAACTGAGTCCGAAACCGAAAGGATAGGCGACATTCTTATCAAAACTATCGAAGAAACGATATCCAACGTAGATATCCTCGTCGTGGTTAGTATAGGTATGACCAGGAATCGGAGCGTTGTAGCCTACCATCATCTTAAAGGTATAGTCATCGATATTACCAGGGAAGTTCTTGGTAGAAGCGTGGTCGGTAGCAGCAATCGGCCAAGTCATGGTGAGTTTACCAGAAGGATTCACCTTACCTGTCAACAGGTCGGCGATAGAATTACCACCTTCCATACCAGGCTGCCAAGCACACAGGATAGCATCAGGATAAGTATTCCAGGAAGCAGTCTCAATGACACTACCTGAATTGATAATCACAATGACGGGTTTGCCTGCCTGATGGAAGGTGTTGCAGACATCAACAATCAGACTGCGCTCTTCAGGAATCAGATTGAACTCAGTTTCGATATCACGGTCGATTCCTTCACCTGCCTGACGACCGATGGTAATGATAGCAGCATCGGCAGCTTGTACCTCATTATTGATGGCGATGGGACTGATACTAATTTCAGGATATTTCTGTTGACCCATCCTTTCCGTCTGGAACCATTTGGCAGGATGACGCTCAGCCTGGAACTTCACACGTGCATATTCAATATACTTACGATAGATATCGGTAAGTGTTTCGCTTGACTTGATACCAGCATTCTCCAGACCTTGGAGCATGTCAACCACATAAGGCGGATGAACACAACCAGAACCTGTTCCGCCAGAAAGGAAGTCATAAGAGTTCTCGCCAAAAAGAGCGACAGTCTTAATGTCACCTGCCTTCCAAGGCAGAGCACCATTATTCTTCAGCATCACAATACCTTCTGCAGCGCTCTGACGTGTGATGGCGGCATGTGCTTTGAAGTCAGGATTATTCGAGGCAGGATATTTGTGGAAACTGGGGGTCTTCACGATATATTCCAGCATACGACGTACATTACGATCTACATCAGCGATATCGAGTTTACCACTCTTCACACCCTCGATGATTTCCTGTACCTGTGCAGGTTGTCCTGGTTCCATCAAGTCGTTGCCAGCATGTACCTCATTAATAGTAGGCAGGCCTTGTCGAATACCAATCCAGTCAGTCATCACAATACCCTTATAGCCCCAGTCATCACGCAGGATACTTGTCAACAGGTCGTGGTTTCCCATTGAGAACTCACCATTGATCTTGTTATAGGACGCCATCACGGTCCATGGGTCACTTTCGCGAACAGCAATCTCGAAGCCACGAAGATACAGTTCACGGGCGGCGCGCTGAGACACACGCTCATCCACACTGGTACGATCGGTCTCTTGGGAGTTTACCGCAAAGTGTTTCGCACTGACACCAGCACCTTGACTCTGCACACCATTAATATAAGCGGCAGCAATTTTACCTGTGAGCAACGGGTCTTCCGAGTAATACTCGAAGTTACGTCCGCACAAAGGATTACGATGCAGGTTCATACCAGGACCTAAGATAACGTCACAACGATATTCCTTGGTTTCATTACCGATAGCCTCACCCACTTTGCTTACCAGTTCAGTATTCCAAGTAGAAGCTAGGCAACTGCCGATAGGGAAGGCAGTGGCGTAAAAGGTTTTGGTAGTACCTTTGCGGGTCGGATCGATACGCACGCCTGCAGGTCCGTCAGTCAACACGGTAGCAGGGATGCCTAATCGTGGAATAGCTGGTGAAGTTCCTGCAGCACCAGCTACAAGATCGGCTTCACCGCCTACTGCGGCTTGATCTCCAAAGAAAGTATTAGCACCGCCAACAAGTAGTTTGGCTTTCTCTTCAAGGGTCATCGCCTTGATGACTTCGTCAATGTTATCTGCGCGAAGTTGGGGTTGAGCATTTGCTGTTGTCATAGTCATACAGGCGATCATGCCGATTAGAAATAAACTTTTTGTTTTCATATAACTTATAGTTTTATATTGTTATGTTGATGTTACAAAGATAGTATATTTACAAGACATACGAATAGAAAGGTATGAAGTTTTAACCATTCTTACGGATTTCTTCGTGTCATTATGCTTTTGTGTCCGTTTATTTTTGTACCTTTGTCGGCGAAAACGAAATATTTTTTAAATAGGTATAAGACAATGGCAAAGAAAGCATTATTGATGATTCTCGACGGATGGGGAATCGGTAAGCATGGTAAGGGTGACGTCATCTACAATACGCCGACTCCGTATCTGGATTATCTGACGGCAGTTTCTGCTCACTCACAGTTACAGGCCTCTGGCGAGGATGTAGGTCTTCCTGACGGACAGATGGGTAACTCTGAGGTGGGTCACCTCAATATCGGTGCAGGACGCATCGTCTACCAGGACCTTGTAAAGATTAACCGTGCCTGCAAGGACGGCTCTATCATGGAGAATCCGCAGGTAAAGGCTGCCTATACCTATGCCAAGGAGCATAATAAGAAACTGCACCTGATGGGTCTGACTTCTGATGGTGGTGTACACTCTTCTTTGGACCATCTGTTCAAGCTCATTGAGATCGGTAAGGCTTATGGCTTGAAGAACCAGGTGTTTGTGCATTGCTATATGGACGGTCGTGATACTGACCCTCGTTCTGGTAAGGGTTTCATCGAGCAGGTATCAAAGGTATGTGCTGATAACGATGCTGCTATCGCCTCTATCGTTGGTCGTTTCTATGCGATGGATCGTGACAAGCGCTGGGAGCGTGTGAAGGAAGGCTACGACCTGATTGTCAAGGGTACTGGTAAGCAGGCTACGGATATGATAGCTGCTATGCAGGAGAGCTATGACGAGGGTGTGACGGATGAGTTCATCAAACCTATCCACAATGCTTCTGTCAATGGTTGTATCGAAGAGGGTGATGTCGTTATCTTCATCAATTTCCGCAACGACCGTGCCAAGGAGATGACGATTGCCCTGACTCAGGAAGATATGCCTGAACAGGGTATGAAGACGATTCCTAACTTGCAGTATTATTGTATGACTCCATACGATGCTAACTTCAAGGGTGTTCATATCCTCTTCCCCAAGGAGAATGTAGAGGATACCTTAGGTGAATATCTCTCCAAACAGGGCAAAAAACAACTGCATACTGCTGAGACGGAGAAATATGCACACGTCACCTTCTTCTTCAATGGTGGTCGTGAGGCTCCCTACGAGGGCGAGGATCGTATTCTTGTTCCAAGTCCGAAGGTGGCTACCTATGACTTGAAGCCTGAGATGAGCGCCTACGAGGTCAAGGACAAGCTCGTGGCTGCCATCAATGAGAATAAGTACGACTTCATCGTCGTGAACTTCGCCAATGGTGATATGGTGGGACACACTGGTGTTTATAATGCCATCGCCAAGGCTGTATGGGCTGTCGACCATTGCGTTCAGGAGGTCATCGAGGCTGCGAAAGCCAACGACTACGAGGCTATCATCATTGCTGACCATGGTAATGCTGACAATGCCATCAATGCCGATGGTACTCCTAACACGGCTCACTCCCTGAACCCTGTTCCGTTCATCTATGTGACAAACAACAACAGTGCTACTGTAAAGGACGGACGCTTAGCTGATGTGGCTCCTTCTATCCTCCATATCATGGGAATGGAGCAACCTGCTGACATGACGGGTGAGAACTTGATACAGGATTAATACTCTGTTACTGACGATATCGTTTCGGGTACAACTTTGCCACATCTGGCAAGTTGTACCCGAATTTTGTATAGGGAAATGCTTTTGGAACCTACAGAACAAACAGAAGAAAGAAGCCTCGTAATAGGTGTAAAGTGCCGTTGTAACAGGGGGAAAGGCAGACACTTTCAGGGTGAAAGTAACGTTCTAATCGGTATAACGGCGGACGCTGCTGTTATTAGCAGCGCCCGCTGCTAATATCGACAGCGGTCGGTGTCATCTCAGCAACGGGCGCTACTGACCCTTCAGGTACTTATCTACTTTATAGGACTGCACTGTCGAAAGAACCACCTTGCCATCCTTGTCTATCACCACCATCGAGGGAATCCATTTCACTCCATACGCTTTGGCGATATCCGTCTCCTTGAACTTCTTCAGTTCACTGACCTGCGTATAGGTGATACCAAACTGTTCACAGCTTAGTAGTAGCGGATTGCCAGCATGGTGAGGTCGTCACTCTGCTCTGCTGTCCCCACAAACTGGTGGATAGCATTGTCCATGTGGGCGACGAGGTCGGCAGGCTTGGTGATGTGCTCGGTGATAGCTGAGCTGGCAACATCATGGATGCGCTTGTCGCCGAACTGGGAGAGGGTGACATCTTCTGCCTCGTTCAACCCGTCGGTAAACAGGAAGATGGTGCTACCATGTGAAAGTGTCGTCTCCTCAGCAACGAACGTATAGCCTGGCATGATACCGACCACCAGGTTGGGGTCGCAGGACATCTCAGTCACCTGGTCGCTGATGAGCAATGGGGGATTATGACCTCCGTTGCAATAGAGCAGGCGTCCCGTCTTCAAGTCGAGGACACCGACGAACAAAGTGACAAACATACCCGTATCGTTGTTGTCGACAAGAGCCTCGTTGATGGAGCACACGATGGCAGCAGGCTCGGAGTTATGCGCAGAGATATTGCGGAACAGTGACCTGGTGACCGCCATGACCAGTGAGGCAGGGATACCCTTGCCTGACACGTCGCCAATACAGAAGAACAGATGCTCATCACGGATGTAGAAGTCGAAGAGGTCGCCACCGACGGCTTTGGCTGGTGCCAGCATACCATAGATATCTACATCGGAACGTTGCGGGTAAGGCGGAAAGGTCTTGGGCAGCATCGACATTTGTATGTTATGGGCGATGTTCAGCTCACTCTCCATCGTGGCTTTCTGGGCTGTGGTGGTCTGTAGCTGCTCAATATACTTTGTCAGGGAGAGCTGCATCTCCTCGAAGGAGTCACGAAGCAGATGTATCTCATCGTGACTCTTCAACTCTGGCAGTTCTGTCTTGAAGTTTCCTTTTGCCACCTCGTCGGCTGTGGTTGCCAACTGGTTCAGCGGTCTGACAGCCTTTTTAATGGATTTGCGACCGAAGAAATAGACTACCAGCAGACCTAACAGGATAAATGTGATGGCAATACCGGCAACGATAAATCCGGCGGTATGGATAAAAATCTTGGGTATTACGATTGAGATGTACCAGTTGGTGTATTTCACACTCTGGGTATTGATAAAAACATCTTCGCCATCCAATTTGATTTCATCCTGTTTACTATCGTTGATTGTCAGATTTCCGAGCTTGTTGCCAGATGCCTTTGTCATATAAGACTTGATGTTCTCTTTTACCAAACGCTTCGCGTCAGGATGTATCAACACCGTACCTGCGCTGTCAGTCATGTAGTAATAGATCTGAAATTCCGGATTCCATTCTTTATCCTGACGATGGATCATTGTGACAGGTTGTATCTTCTTACTCAACCAGGAGAGTGACAGATCGACACCTAATACCGCTACCGTGCGATGCTGACGGTCACGGATGGGCAGAAGGTAGGACACCAATGGCGACTGCGCACTATCATTGTCAAGGAAAGCATTTGCCCAATAGCCTTCCTTGCTGGAAACGGCTTCCTTGAACCACTCAGCTTTCACGTAATCATTTCCCTGATCGCAGGCGTCCTGCGACTCCATGATGACACTGTCGCGCCGTGAGGCATAGGGTGCAAACAAACGCCCTTTCTGTGGAAAATAACTTTCAATGAAGTAGATGCCACAACTGCGCATATATGGGTTCAGTTTAAGCATCCGATTCATGAGGTCATACATCCTGTCAGGTTTGTCCAAATCCTCTTCAATGAAAGGTCTTGTGTTGTTGGCAGCCATATAGAGATCGGATGCGATACGCCGTACCTCTTCTTTCTCACCTTTCAACACACGGTCACCGATTCCCAAGGCACCTAAAGTCACAATGCCGTATGTCAACCAGAACAGCAGGAACACAGGTAAGATCATGATAATGACCATCCTCAGCATGATGCGCCATATGAGTTGTTTGGCAAAGGACTTCGGATAACCAGTTGTCGTTTTTTTCTTGAAGAAAGGTAGCATTATCTCTATTATTTGTTTGCAAAGATACATTTTTTGTCTTACCTTTGCAAACAAAACCAGAAAAAAGTGTTATGAGCGTACAGATAGAAGATAGTTGGAAGGCATATCTCCACGAAGAGTTTGAGAAGCCCTATTTCGCACAGTTGACAGCAACGGTGCGACAGGAATATACGCAGACGACGTGTTATCCTCCTGGTAAGTTGATATTCAATGCCTTCAACCTCTGTGCGTTCGATAAGGTGAAGGTGGTGATCATCGGTCAGGATCCGTATCATGAACCAGGACAGGCACATGGACTGAGTTTCTCCGTGCAGGATGGTATTCAGTTTCCGCCCTCATTACAAAATATCTTCAAGGAGATACATGATGACCTTGGTACACCGATTCCCACATCGGGTAATCTGACACGCTGGGCAGAACAAGGTGTACTGTTGCTCAACGCGACACTGACTGTCCGCGCCCATCAGGCAAACAGTCATTCTATGTTAGGATGGCAGAAATTCACGGATGCCGCTATTCAGGCACTGGCTACTCATCGCAGTCACTTAGTATATATGCTTTGGGGCGGTTATGCCCGAGGCAAGGCATATATGATTGACAAGACTAAGAATCTCGTATTGGAGTCTGTGCATCCCTCTCCCTTGAGTGCCAATCGTGGCGGTTGGTTCGGACAACATCAGTTCTCTCGTTGTAATACCTATCTGACTCAAAACGGGATAACCCCGATACAATGGTAATTCTTAATTTTCAATTCTCAATTCATGAAGATTCCCCCAATATTGGAAGTGGGTGGCATACTCATCTCCTCCGACATTCTCACTGAGTACTTCTGTTGTGACTATGAGAAGTGCAAGGGTGTTTGTTGTGTAGAGGGAAGTGATGGTGCCCCTGTCACGATGGAGGAGATAGCAGGTATCGAGGAAGCCCTGGATGCTGTATGGGGCGACCTCTCCGCATCAGCACAAAGTGTTATCGACAAACAGGGCGTTGCCTATACCGATCAAGAAGGTGATTTAGTCACGAGTATTGTGAGAGGGAAAGAGTGCGTATTCGCACGTAGCCTCACCCCTGACCCCTCTCCAAAAGGCGAGGGGACTAATGATTCTTGTTGGTTGTGTATGTTGGAACGTGCCTATCGCAATGGGAAGACGCAATTTTGCAAGCCTATCAGCTGTGCCCTCTACCCTATCCGTGAGAAGAAGTTCTCTGGTGGCCTCATCGGCTTGAACTATCATCGTTGGGATGTCTGCAAGGATGCCGTTGAAAAAGGGAAGGCATTACACCTTCCCGTCTATCAGTTCCTGAAAGAACCACTTATCCGTCGCTTTGGTCAAGAGTGGTATGAGGAACTCTGTGAAGTCGCCAAGCTGTTTACCACGTCTTGACAGGTTGTGTCTCTCCTGCTCTCAGGTGAAGAGTCTTCTGTTGTTTATTATATAATAAGGTAATAGTGCCTTTTTTCTTCGCTTTGATTGTTGCGGAACGCACATAGCCGCCTTTCCATTCGAAGCTTACCTCGTAGCCGCCACGGGCACAGAGTCCGCTAACCTTTCCTTCGCTCCATGCTGCAGGTAAGGCGGGAAGGAGTTCGATGACGGTGGTCGACTTACCATTGGCTGTTAGCAGCTGACTTTGCATCAGCATCTCACAGACACCTGCTGTACCACCGAAATTACCATCTATCTGGAAGGGTGGGTGCGCATCGAAGAGGTTGGGATAAGTGCCTCCACCATGACTGTAGTTAGGACTCTTGTCTCCTTCTGGTGCCACGGCAGTTAGTAGTTTGCGGTATATCTGATAAGCTTTCTCTCCGTTATGAAGTCGTGCCCATAGGTTGATGCGCCAGCCTGTGCTCCAACCTGTTGTCTCATCGCCTTTCTGGATAAGTGTCTGCTCGCAGGCTTTTCTGAGATCTCCGAGTTTTCCGAGTTCTCTGAGTTCTCCGAGATGATTCCCAGGATACAGTCCAATCAAATGACTCTGATGGCGGTGTTTAGGGTCTCTGTCCTGCCAGTCATAATACCACTCGTTGAGGTCGCCGTCCTTGCCAATGGTATAGGGATGCAGGCGGTCTATCTTGTTCTGTTCCATCTGAAGGATGTTGTGAGGCTTGCCAATGATACGATGGGCCTGCAGGATATTGGTTTTCAGTTCGCGGATAATGGCGAGATCGGCAGTACCACCATAGCAGGTAACACCATGATAACCCTTGTCGGTGATATACTCATTCTCTGGAGAGGTACTGGGTGCCGTGATGAGTGTCCCAGGATGATGGGGATCTTCTATGAGCCATCCGTCACAAAAAGTATTGGCTCCTTCCATCAAGGGTAAGGCGATAGTCCTCAGGTAGTCGATATCCTGTGTGAAAGCATATCGCTCCCACAGGGTGTTGACGAGCCATGCACCACCCATATTCCAACAACTCCACATCGGACTCTCACGATTTTCTCCTACAGGATTCGTCATCGCCCAGAGGTCACTGTTATGACTGGCACACCATCCGTCATTGACACCGTAGAAGTTCTTAGCAGTATGTCTGCCATTCTTGGCGAGTGCCTTGATGAAGTCATCCAGCGGTTCTGCCATCTCCGCGAGGTTAGCAGTAAAAGCTGGCCAGTAGTTCTCTTCCAAGTTGATATTCATCGTGTAGTTACCACGCCACGGTGACCATAGCTGTGGCGCCCACAGTCCTTGCAGGTTGGCAGGTACACCTTTGGTTCGTGAACAACTGATAAGCAGATAACGACCATATTGGAAGTAGAGGGTCTCGAGATAACGGCTCACCCCCGACCCCTCCAAAGGGAGGGGAGAGCGATATTGTTTTAGGAGACTGTCAGTGGGAATGACCGTACCCTTTCCCCCGATATTCAGTTTCACCCGATCGTAATATTGCTGATAGTCTGCGATGTGACGGGTGCGGAACTCGTCATAGGTATAGTTCTGGGTATGCCAGATATCGTCCGTAGCATTCTCTATATAAGGTGCTCCTTCTCTCACAGGGTGTTTGTCATACCCGTTGAAACTGGTTTCGTTGACCAGATAAACGACGGCTTCTTGGGCATTCGCAATCGTCAGCGTAGAGTCGTCAGTGCTCACCTCTCCGTCAGTCTTCACCTGTAGCATCGTACAGAAATGGATGGTCTCATTGGCATCGCCGGTGGCATGACCCGTCATCGTCAATTGGTTGTTGCTGCTCTTTACCTGATGAGGTACTTGTGCTGTCATCACGATTTTGCAATTGACATCTCCTTTCAGTCGGATGGCGATGAGCTTGTCGGGATGCGATGCGAAATATTCGCGTGTGACAGTTTGCCCCTTGCGCTTGTATCGGTCTCTGCACACTGCCGAGTCAATATCCAGTTCACGGTAATAGTCTGTCACATCACCTTTGTTCATGTCAACCAAGTACATTGTGGCAAGGGGTTGGTAGAACTCGGAGTTATGTCCCTCGACATGCAGTTGCAGGGAGTCTGCCTTCGCATAGTTCTCATCAAATAACGCCTTGCGAATCTCCGGAATCCACTTAGCGGCACCTTTTCCTTCGTTCTGGTCAACAGGTTTGCCTGTCCAGAACGTGATATCGTTCAGGTGAATCAGACAACTGTCTGTCCCTCCATATACCAATGCCCCTAACTTTCCGTTACCGATAGGTAGTGACTCCTCGAAATACTGTGCCGGTCTATTGTACCACAGTCGCATGGGTAGTTGTTGCTGCGCCTGTACAGCGAACAAGGTCGTGCTCAAAAATAATAATGTTAGTAGTCTTCTCATAGTGTCGTTCTTTATCTTGGTTCCACATGAACGGCGATATGGGTATCCTCGCCATAACGTTCTCTTAGCAGGTCTTCTACTTCCGATGCCTTCTCATGGGCTTCGTTCAGGGAGATGTCTCCATCCATCAAGATATGCAGTTCAATGGCATAGTGATTACCGATACGACGAGTGCATAACTCATGGGGCTCTTCCACACCAGGCACTGTTGCCGCCAGCTGAAGAATCTCCTCT
>CADCEW010000056.1 GCA_902800585.1 uncultured Prevotellaceae bacterium | reverse complement strand
TCATCGCCACGGTCTTCCTGTTCGTGGTCAGAGCACCAAGAACAATGCCCGTACACGTAAGGGTAAGAAGAAGACTGTAGCTAACAAGAAGAAGGCCACAAAGTAAGTTAATAGTTAATAGTTAAAAGTTAACAGTTATGGCAAAGAAAACAGTCACTTCCAAGAAGAGAACCGTGAAAGTTAATGCCCTTGGTCAACTTCACGTACACAGTTCTTTTAATAATATCATCGTTACATTGGCAAATGATGAAGGTCAGGTAATCTCTTGGTCTTCAGCCGGTAAGATGGGATTCCGTGGTTCTAAGAAGAACACTCCGTATGCTGCTCAGATGGCAGCAGAGGATTGTGCAAAGGTCGCTTTCGATCTTGGTCTTCGTAAAGTAAAGGCATACGTGAAGGGTCCAGGTAATGGTCGTGAGTCGGCTATCCGTGCCGTCCATGGTGCAGGTATTGAAGTTATCGAGATTATTGACGCAACACCGCTGCCACACAACGGTTGTCGTCCTCCGAAGCGTCGTAGAGTATAATTATCAGAATACTCAGATTATTCGGATTATTCAGATTATTCAGAATTATTTTTTAGTATTATGGCAAGATATATTGGACCGAAATCAAAAATTGCGCGTCGTTTTGGTGAACCCATCTTTGGCGCAGACAAAGTTTTGTCCCGCAGGAACTTCCCCCCGGGACAGCATGGCAACAACCGTCGCCGCAAGCAGTCGGAGTATGCTGTCATGTTGGCAGAGAAGCAGAAAGCCAAGTACACCTATGGTGTCCTTGAGCGTCAGTTCCGTAATATGTTTGAGAAGGCAGCCAAGGCTGAGGGTATTACCGGTGAGGTATTACTCCAGTTGCTTGAGAGCCGTCTCGATAACGTAGTGTTCCGTCTGGGTATTGCCCCGACACGTGCTGCTGCCCGTCAGTTGGTAAGCCACAGACACATTACGGTTGATGGTGCTGTTGTAGGCATCCCCTCATTCTCCGTAAAGCCCGGCATGATTGTCGGCGTACGTGAGAAGTCTAAGTCTCTCGAGGTCATCGAGGCAGCCCTTGCAGGTTTCAACCACAGCAAGTATCCTTGGATTGAGTGGGACGAGCAGAGAGCGTGCCGACATCCCTGAGAACATTAAGGAGCAGTTAATCGTTGAGTTGTACTCTAAATAAATCATTAAATTAATGGCGATATTAGCATTTCAAAAACCTGATAAAGTCGTAATGTTGGAGGCTAATGACAAATTCGGCAAGTTCGAGTTTCGTCCCTTAGAGCCTGGCTTCGGTGTAACCGTTGGTAACGCCCTGCGCCGCATTCTTCTTTCATCACTTGAGGGCTTTGCCATCAACACCATCCGTATTTCGGGTGTTGAGCATGAGTTCTCTTCAGTACCTGGTGTAAAGGAAGACGTGACCAACATTATCTTGAACCAAAGCCGGTGATATAGGCAAGTATCTGACTGGATTTGAAGTGTTAAATCCCGATTTGGTGATTTGTCATTTAGATTCCAAAGCTTCGATGCAGATTGATCTTACTATTAACAAAGGTCGCGGATATGTTCCCGCTGACGAGAACCGTGAGTTCTGCACCGATGTGAATGTAATAGCAATCGACTCCATCTACACGCCGATCCGTAATGTGAAGTATTCTGTTGAGCCTTATCGTGTTGAGCAGAAGACGGACTATGACAAGCTCGTCATAGAAATTACGACGGATGGTTCCATTCACCCGAAAGATGCGTTGAAGGAAGCCGCCAAAATCCTTATCTATCACTTCATGCTCTTCTCTGATGAGAAGATCACCCTTGAGAATAATGATGTCGAGGGCAACCAGGAGTTTGATGAGGAAGTACTGCACATGCGTCAGTTGCTGAAGACCAAGTTGGTAGACATGAACCTCTCTGTTCGTGCCCTTAACTGTCTGAAGGCTGCCGATGTCGAGACCCTCGGTGATCTCGTACAGTATAACAAGACGGATCTCCTGAAATTCCGTAACTTCGGTAAGAAATCGCTCACTGAGCTTGATGATTTGCTCGAGAGTCTGAATCTGTCGTTTGGAACCGATATTTCAAAGTATAAATTAGACAAGGAGTAAAGAGTAAACTCCTTCAAAGAAAAACGAAAAATGAGACACGGAAAGAAATTCAATCATCTGGGCCGTACTGCAGATCATCGTCACGCCATGCTTGCCAACATGGCTATCTCACTGATCATGCACAAAAGAATCACTACGACCCTCGCCAAGGCAAAGGCACTTAAGAAGTATGTTGAGCCACTCATCACACGCTCAAAAGACGATAGCACCAATTCACGCCGCGTGGTATTCAGTTACCTGCAGAACAAAGAGGCTCTGAAAGAGCTCTTCGGCGTTGTCGCTCAGAAAGTAGGCGACCGCCCCGGTGGTTACACACGCGTCATCAAACTCGGCTCACGCCCTGGTGATGGTGCAGATATCGCTTTCATCGAGTTGGTAGACTTTGATGATAACATGGCAAAGACTCCGAAGGCAGAGAAGAAGACTCGTCGTTCACGCAAGTCTGCTCCTAAGGCTGAGGCACCTGCTGCCGAGACTCCTAAGACAGAAGAGGCTCCCGTTGAGGAGGCTCCTAAGGCTGAGGCTCCTGCAGAGGAAGCATCTGCTGAAGAGGCAAAGGCTGAGTAATATCAGATACAATCATACAAGAGGAAGGGACATTGTGAAAGCAGTGTCCCTTCTTTTTTACATTAAGCGTTCGCCCTTCGTCCCAAAGAAGAACGTATTTTCAACCCGTTTGTGACTTACAAACGACTCGTTTGAACGTTATATTCACCCTGTTTGTAACGTTCAAACTAGGTGAAAGTAGCCTCTTTTTGACCTAAAAACATGTTACTTTCACATCGAAAATGATATGTTTTTATCCTGTTTTTGTCTATTTTTATGCCGAAAATCATAAGTAACTGTCACTACTGCCACTTCGGGATGCCTATAAACAGGGCGTTTGTGGCAGTAGTGGCAGTAGTGACATTGAAAAAATTTTTTTGTTTATAGGGGAATCCCTATCAGTTTTTCGGGAAAAGCCCCTTGTGGATTTATGGAAAAAACGTATCTTTGCAGCGTGAACCTTTAAAATGAATGTGATATGAAAAGGATTGGATTATGGGTAGTAGGTGCTGCTTTGTTGCTGAGTAGTTGTGATACTTACACAGGACAAGGTGCTGCGGTAGGTGGTACATTCGGTTCTATTCTCGGTTCTGCCATTGGCGGTATCGCAGGTGGTTGGCGAGGCAGTGACATCGGTACGATTGTCGGAATGGCTGGCGGTGCTGCTGTCGGAGCGGCTATCGGTGCACAGGCTGACAAGGCGGAGGCTGAGAAGTATGCTGCCTATAAGCGCGATCGTGAGCGTCGTAGGACAGAGCGTGAGAATCAGTATGGTGATGATTACGAACCGCGAGGAAACTATGACAACAGTGGCTTCGATGGCACGAACAGTGGTGACGACCGTATCGATATCGGTATTTCAGGTCCTGAGGGTCAGCAGCCAAAGGAGTTCCATGTTACTCCGAGTAATGTTGCTCCTATTGCTTCGAAGGATGCCCCTGAGCGTGTTGTCATCCGTAATGCCCGTTTCATTGACCAGAACCAGGATGGTGTCCTGAAGGCAGGCGAGGAGTGTCGTGTGACCTTCGAGATCATGAACTATACACATCATACTCTCTATGACGTACAGCCGATGGTGTATGACGTGACAGGCAACAAGAACATCCATATCTCGCCCAACATCCTTGTGGAGAGTATTGCTCCGAACAGTGGTGTGCGTTATACTGCCACCATCCTTGCAGGCAAGAAGTTGAAGGATGGCTCAGTCAAGATACGCGTAGGTGCAGCTGTTGCCAATCATGAACTGACAGCACAGGAGAAAGAGTTCACCATCGTGACAAGAAGAAAATAAAATAGAAATAAAAAAGAAAGGCTTCCCAATCGGAAGCCTTCTTTTGTTTTTATACGATGCCTTGCGCCATCATTGCATGGGCTACTTTCATGAAGCCTGCGACATTGGCACCCTTGACATAATCGATATAGCCATCGGGCTGTTTGCCATACTTCACACACTGCTCGTGGATGCTTGACATGATATAGTGGAGTTTCTCGTCCACTTCCTTCTCGCTCCATCCCAAGCGCATGGAGTTCTGTGTCATCTCCAGTCCACTGGTAGCCACACCGCCTGCATTGACAGCCTTGCCTGGTGCAAAGAGCTGATGGGCAGCAATGAACTTTTCAGCAGCCTCTGCCGTGCATCCCATGTTCGATACCTCAGCGACACAGATAGGTTTGTTGGCAAGAATCTGGTCGGCATCCGTGCCGTTCAACTCATTCTGCGTAGCACAGGGCAGGTAGATGTCTGCCTTCTGCTCCCAGGGACGCTTGCTCTCGAAGAAGGTGGCACCGTCAAACTCGTCGACATAGGGCTGGCAGACATCATTGCCAGAGGCACGCAGTTCCAGCATGTATTCTATCTTCTCGTCGTCAAGACCTGCAGGGTCGTAGATATAACCGTCGGGTCCGCTGATGGTGATCACCTTCGCACCCAGTTCCGTTGCTTTCTTGGCAGCACCCCATGCCACGTTACCGAAGCCAGAGAGTGCCACTGTCTTACCCTTGATATCGTGTCCGTGTGTCTGTAGCATCTGATTGACGAAATACAGGGCACCATAGCCAGTAGCCTCTGGACGTATCTTCGAGCCGCCCCATTCCAGTCCCTTGCCTGTCAAGACACCTTGGAACTGATGGGTGAGTTTCTTATACTGTCCGAAGAGGTAACCGATTTCACGGGCACCGACACCGATATCACCTGCGGGTACATCCTCGTCGGGACCGATATGGCGGTAGAGTTCATTCATGAAAGCCTGACAGAAACGCATCACCTCATTGTCGGATTTGCCACGGATAGAGAAGTCTGAGCCTCCCTTTCCACCACCCATCGGCAAGGTCGTGAGGGCATTCTTGAACGTCTGTTCAAAGCCGAGGAACTTCAAGATACTCAAGTTCACAGAGGAGTGGAAGCGCAAACCGCCCTTATAGGGACCGATGGCACTGTTGAACTGTACCCGATAACCGAGGTTGACATGTACCTCCCCCTTATCGTCTACCCAAGGTACACGGAAGGTAATGACACGCTCAGGCTCCACGATACGCTCAATCAGTTTCGCCTTCTCAAACTCAGGATGCTGGTTATAGACATCCTCAATAGAAATCAGCACTTCACGTACTGCCTGCAGGTATTCGGCTTCTCCTGGATGCTTCCGCTCCAGGTCCTGCATGATTTGTTCCACGTTCATAGTTTTAAGGTTTTATTATTAAATTGACATATTGTAATCTTTTATACTGCAAAATTAGAGAATTTTCTTTGAACGGCAAAGAAAATTCTCTAAAATTTTATCTGTAAGTTTACAATTTGTTAATTCCCTGGCTTAGATAAGATGTAAAGTTCCCATCAGATAGACCAGTCCGAAGCCTAACACCATGGCGATGATACCCATGATAGTACCTACTTTCACCATATCGTTCTGCTTGATGAAGCCAGTGGAGAAGGCAAGGGCGTTCGGTGGGGTAGAGATAGGCAGGATCATGGCAGACGATGCTGCGATAGCTACGCCAATCAGTACCGTACCCGTTCCACCGATAGGATCGAGCTTGTCACCCATCGCGCCGCAGACGAAGGCAAGGATAGGCATCAGCAACGAAGCGGTGGCAGAGTTTGAGATGAAGTTTGACAACAGGTAGCAGATACCGCCGCCGACAAGTAAGATGAGTAAGGGTGAGAACTCTCCGAAAGGAATACTCTCTACCGCATTGGCTGCAAGTCCGGAGGCATTCAGTCCATAGCCTAAGGCAAGACCTCCAGCCACCATCCAGATGACACTCCAGTTGATCTGCTCCAGGTCGCGCTTGTTGATGACTCCCGTCAGGGCAAAGACCACGAACGGTATCATGGCAACAGTATTAGCGTTGATACCTGTGAACTGATCTGACAACCACAAGGCGATGGTGATAAAGAATGTGGCGATGACGACCCAGGAGTGGAATCCCTTCTGCATGCCGCCATCAATCTTCAATACCACGGTTTTCTGCGTGAAGGGGAAGAACTTCAGCAGCATGCGCCAACTGATGAACAACAGCACGACCACCAATGGGAACATAAACATCATCCACTGTCCGAAACCCAGTCCGAGGTTCAAACCCTCTGGGTCGTTCAGGTATTTCAAGGCGATATTATTAGGAGGTGTACCAATCGGTGTACCCATACCACCGAGGTTGGCAGCAACAGGAATGGACATGGCGAGGGCGATACGTCCCTTGCCCTCAGGAGGCAACTGACGGAAGACAGGTGTCAGGAAGGTCAGCATCATAGCGGCAGTCGCCGTATTTGATACGAACATCGAAAACAGACCCGTCACTAACAGGAACCCTAACAGCACCATCTCACTCTTGGTACCGAAGGGCTTCAGCAGAACTTTCGCCAACTGGGCATCCAGTCCTGTCTTCGTGGCGGCAATAGCTAACACGAAACCACCGATGAACAACATGATGACAGGGTCGGCAAAGGTTGCCATGATTCCCTTATGACTGAGAATCTTACCCACTTCCTCCTCGTTGACCATTGGTGCGATACCACTGTCGGAACAGAAGAGTAGCATCAATACCATGATGGCAACAGAGGTCGCCCACGACGATACCACCTCCAGTACCCACATCAGGGTAGCGAAGGCAAAGATAGCGATGATACGCTGTTGGACGACGGTGAGGTTCTGGATGCCATACCATTCGGCAGGCATGTTCCAGAGGAAGAGGGTGATAAATGCCACCAGGGCAATCTTAATAATTCGTTTATAACCAGCGGGATGGTATTTCCGTTGATGACGCATCTTGTGGTAAGCATCAACGAGATGGAATCCTTCGTATATATGAAACATATCTTATAAAAAGTTTAATAGTTTAATTGCTTAATAGTTTAATAGTTAAATTTTCTCCAGCGCTTGTTTGATATCATCAAGGATATCCTCTACATCCTCTATACCGACAGACAGACGAATCAAGTCGGGAGCCACGCCAGCCTCGCGCAGTTGCTCGTCGCTGAGTTGGCGATGGGTATGCGAAGCAGGATGCAGTACGCAGGTACGTGCATCAGCCACATGCGTCACGATATTAATCATCTCCAAGGAGTCCATCCATTTGATAGCAGTCTCACGAGTGCCTTTCAGTCCGAAGGCAATAACGCCGCAAGAACCGTTTGGCAGGTATTTCTGTCCGAGGGCATAGTGGGCATCGTCTTTCAGTCCACAGTAATGAACCCATGCCACTTTCGGATTGTCGTGCAGGAACTCAGCCACCTTTTGCGCGTTCTTGCAGTGTTGTGCCATACGCAGATGAAGTGTCTGCAACCCCATATTCAACAGGAATGAGTTCTGTGGGGCAGGGATACTGCCGAGGTCACGCATTAACTGAGCCACGAGTTTCGTGGTGAAGCCCATCTTACCGAAAGCCTTCACATAAGTCAGTCCATGATACGAGTCATCAGGTGTACACAGACCAGGGAACTTCTCTGCGTGGGCGAGCCAGTCGAAGTTACCGCTGTCCACGACACAACCGCCTACCTGCGTAGCCAGTCCGTCCATATACTTTGTGGTGGAGTGGGTGACGATATCAGCACCCCACTCGAAAGGACGACAGTTGACAGGCGTAGCGAAAGTGTTATCCACAATCAAGGGCACCCCATTCTTATGGGCTATCTTGGCGAAACGCTCGATATCGAAAACAGCACATCCTGGGTTTGATATCGTTTCACCGAAGACTGCCTTTGTATTGGGACGGAAGGCTGCCTGTATCTCTTCATCGGATGCTTCCTGTGAAATGAATGTACAGTCGATTCCCAGTTTCTTCAGCGTCACGCCGAAGAGGTTATAGGTACCACCGTAGATTTCATTAGAGGTAATGAAATGGTCGCCAGCCTGACAGATATTGAAGATAGCGTAGAAGTTCGCTGCCTGTCCTGAGGACGTCAGTACACAACCGACACCGCCTTCCAGTGTGGCAATCTTCGCTGCCACTGCATCGTTGGTGGGATTCTGCAGACGGGTATAGAAATAGCCCTCCTTCTTTAAGTCGAATAATTGTGCCATCTCGTCCGAGTCATCATACTTGAAAGTCGTACTCTGGATGATGGGTAACTCTATCGGTTCACCATTCTTCGCCTTGTATCCGGCATGCACACAAAGGGAACCTGTACGTAGTTTTTTATCCATAAAATAGCTGTTGTTTTTAAATTTCAGCCACAAAAGTACAAAGAAATTATTAATTATGAACAATGAATTATGAATTATTTTATACCTTTGCAACATTAATACAAGATTTTATGAGTGAGACTAAAAAAATACCCAACGAGTGGAATCAGTTTTATCTGAAGGATGTCTCCTTTATGAACCTGATGACTCGTCGTATCTTCAATATCCTCATCGTTGCGAACCCTTATGATGCCTTTATGTTGGAGGATGACGGACGTATCGACGAGAAACTGTTTGACGAGTATAGTGAGTTGGGTATGCGTTATCCTCCCACGTTTACACAGGTGTCGACGACAGAGGAGGCGGAGGAGGTGTTGAAGACGACGGACATCGACCTTATCATCTGTATGCCTGGTAATGCCGATAACGATGCCTTTGCTGTGGCGCGTGACATCAAACAGTTGGCGTCTCATATCCCCTGCGTCGTACTGACTCCTTTCTCGCATGGTATTACGAAGCGTATTGAGAACGAGGATATGTCTATCTTCGACTATGTGTTCTGCTGGTTGGGTAACACGAACCTTATCCTGTCTATCATCAAACTGATAGAGGACAAGATGAATATCGAGCATGACATCAAGGAGGCTGGTGTGCAGATGATTCTGTTGGTGGAGGATAATATCCGCTTCTATTCCTCTGTCCTTCCCAACCTCTATAACTATATCCTTGCCCAAAGCAAGAACTTCTCGACGGAGGCATTGAACCCGCATGCCGCAGCCCAGCGTAAGCGCGGACGTCCCAAGGTGGTGCTTGCCACCAATTACGAGGAGGCGATGTTCTGGTATGAGAAATATCACGACAATGTGTTGGGTGTCATCAGCGATACCCGTTTCCCGATGAAGATCGTGCCAGGTCGCCTCTCTCATGTGGAGGAAGGCGATGCAGAGGCAGGCTTGAAACTGTTGCGTGAGATTCGTCGTCGCGACGAGTATGTGCCTTTGATTCTCCAGAGTTCGGAGATTACCAACAAAGAGAAGGCGGAAGCGGAGCATTTCCTTTTCGTCGACAAGAACTCGAAGAAGATGAATGTGGACCTGCGTCAGTTGATAGAGGAACACATGGGCTTCGGTGATTTCGTGTTCCGCGACCCGAAGACGAAGGAGGAAGTGGCGCGTGTGTCGACATTGAAGGAGTTACAGGATAATATCTTCAAGATTCCCAATGACTCGATGCTCTACCATGTCTCCCGCAACCACATGAGCCGTTGGCTTTGTGCCCGTGCCATCTTCCCTGTGTCGCAGTTCCTGAAGACCGTTACGTGGCATAAGTTACAGGATGTGGATGCACACCGACAGATTATCTTCGACGCCATCGTACAGTATCGCCGCATGAAGAATATCGGTATCGTGGCAGTCTTCGACCGTTTGAAATTCGACCGTTACGCCCATTTTGCCCGTATCGGGGAGGGTTCTTTAGGAGGCAAGGGACGTGGTCTCGCTTTCCTCGATAATATCATCAAGCGCCATCCTGAACTCAATCAGTATGAGAACGCCTCGGTATCGATTCCCAAAACCGTTGTGCTCTGTACGGACTTCTTCGATGAGTTCATGGATAACAATAACCTGTGGAGTATTGCCTTGAGTGATGCTTCCGACGAAGAGATCCTGCAGCACTTCCTCAAGGCACAGTTGCCTGATGCCCTCATCGCCGACTTCTTCACCTTCTTCGATGCAGTGAAGTCGCCGATAGCCGTACGTTCCAGTTCTCTCTTAGAGGATAGCCACTACCAGCCGTTTGCAGGTATCTATAGTACCTATATGATTCCGTATCTGGAGGATAAGTACGAGATGCTGCGTATGTTGGCGTGTGCCATCAAGGGAGTCTATGCCTCCGTCTATTACAAGGACTCGAAGGCGTATATGACAGCAACCTCTAATGTCATCGACCAAGAGAAGATGGCAGTCATCTTACAGGAAGTGGTGGGCCATCAGTATGGCGACCATTACTATCCGACTTTCAGTGGTGTGCTGCGTTCCCTGAACTATTATCCTATCGGTGACGAGACGGCAGAGGAGGGTATTGCCTCGCTGGCCCTGGGATTAGGAAAATATATCGTGGATGGCGGACAGACCTTGCGCGTCTCACCTTATCACCCCAACCAAGTATTGCAGATGTCTGAGATGGATACGGCATTGAAAGAGACGCAGACACGTTTCTATGCACTGGATATGAGTCATGTGGGTGACGACTTTAAAGTCGATGATGGCTTTAACATCAAGAGCCTGCGTGTGAAGGAGGCTGACAATGACGGCTCCCTGAATGGTATTGCCTCCACCTACGACCCCTACGACCAGATTATCCGTGATGGTATCTATGAGGGAGGACGTAAGGTCATCTCCTTCTGTGGGGTGTTACAGCATGGTATCTTCCCCTTGCCTGAGATTCTGCAGATG
Organism: uncultured Prevotellaceae bacterium; assembly: GCA_902800585.1. GTDB lineage: Bacteria > Bacteroidota > Bacteroidia > Bacteroidales > Bacteroidaceae > Prevotella. The sequence goes on along the minus strand of CADCEW010000056.1, from coordinate 4,386 downwards.
GCACAGAAGTACGGCTCGGAAGAGATGCGTCGTCCTGTGGAGATTGAGTTCGCCTGTAACTTAGAGACGTCGGCAGAAGGTACCATAGGCGACTTCTATCTGTTGCAGGTACGTCCTATCGTTGATTCCAAACAAGTGCTGGACGAAGACCTTGCCGCCATTGCGGACGAGCAGTGTCTGTTGCGCTCAAATAGTTCGTTGGGACATGGTATCACAGAAGATGTCGTCGATGTGGTGTATGTAAAGACGGATGATGACTTCACGGCTGCCAATAATCCACAGATAGCTTCAGAGATAGAACAGATCAACCGCCAGTTCTTAGATGCAGACAAGAACTATATCCTGATAGGTCCGGGACGATGGGGTAGCAGTGACTACTGGTTAGGCATCCCTGTCAAGTGGCCGCACATCTCTGCTGCCCGTGTCATCGTAGAGACAGGACTAAAGAACTATCACGTAGATCCCTCGCAGGGTACCCATTTCTTCCAGAACCTCACCTCGTTCGGAGTAGGTTACTTTAATATCAATACCTATACGGGTGATGGTATCTTCCAGAAAGAGCTGTTAGATGTTATGCCTGCCGTTGAGGAAACCCAGTATGTGCGTCATGTACGCTTCGAGCGTCCGTTACGTATCATGATGGATGGAAAGAAACAGCAGGGAGTGGTGCTGTTACCGTCGCAAGACTGAAACAACTAAAATTATTGCCCTCCGAGGCGTGAGAAATACGCTATCACATCTTCCCACGTCTTAAACGTGTCGGAACCATATTCTATGATGGTGGCTAAAGCCTCACCCTGACCTTTGTCTTTTGACTTTTGACCGATAATCAGATAGTCTCCATACAGCAGTTCTCGACGTGGTGTGAAGATGGTGTGTTGCCACGCAGGAACATTGATGTATTCTTCAAGCCACGAAGCCTCCCCCCGTCCCCCTCCTGAAGGAAGGGGTGCTATGAAGAATACTTCATAATGCTCTATCAGCATCCGCACTGCCTTTTGTGCTGATGAGGCTGGCTTTTGGTATTGATCCATGAGGGTTTCTATCCCTATATAAATGATAGGACGCTGTCGTTTCTCCTGCTTATCGTCTATCCAGCGGATGACAGGCATGACGGAGTGCATGTAACTCTTGTCGTCCATACGATGCTCCCCATGGAAGTGAGTGGCTTGTGAGTAGTGTTCACAAAACATTCCCATCGTGTCCACCAAGTCGTCTTTGTCGCCAAAGAGTCCATAGACGCGCTGCTCATCTTCAGGAGTAAGACCTACGAAGCGTTGTTCTGAGACATCACGATACGCCTTGACCATCGCCTTATCCACATAAAACTCCTGAATACCGTCTTGTCGGGGATTCTGAAACTGCTGTGTGCCAGTCATCCCATGTGCCTTCATCGTCTCTGCTATCTCCAACGCAGGATTAATACAGATGCGGTCAAAGCCACGTAACTGTTCTGCATACATGCCACCCATAGAAGTGCCGATAATCAGGTCGGGCTTCTCTGTCTCACAAATCTGATGCAACAAAGCGATAGCTTCGTGGGGGTCAACGGGTAGGTCAGGGGCTATCACTCGTGCGTTAGGCATCACGGTCCTTAGACGCGTAACGGTACCTGACTGTCCGCTGGAGGCAAAACCGTGACAATACAACACCGTCTTGCCTGCCATCAGTTCCGGGAATTGCTTGATATATGGATTCTCTGTCATCATGTTGCAAAGATACGAAAAATTTCGATTAAGAGTGAGCAAATAGCCAAATGAAATCCTAAACAATGCTAATAATGTGGTTAAAAGGATGAGAAAAAGGATAGAAATGATTATTTTTGTCATCCAAGATTATAATATATAAAATACTGTAAAATGATGAAACGTATATTAGTTACTGGTGGCGCAGGCTTTATCGGCTCCCATCTTTGCGAACGCCTCGTGAATGAAGGCAATGATGTGATATGTCTGGATAATTTCTATACTGGCTCGAAAGAGAATATCTGGCACCTCATAGGAAAACCGAACTTCGAGATGGTACGTCACGATGTGTGTCAGCCGTACTGGGCAGAGGTAGATGAAATCTATAATCTCGCATGTCCGGCATCGCCAGTGTATTATCAGAACGATCCGATACAGACCACCAAGACATCCGTATTCGGAGCCTACCACATGCTGGGACTGGCACGCAGAACCAAGTGTAAAATTCTACAGACATCCACCAGTGAGGTGTATGGCGACCCTACCGTTCATCCACAGCCTGAGAGTTATTGGGGCAATGTGAACACCATCGGAATACGTTCGTGCTATGACGAGGGAAAGCGTTGCGCAGAGACGATGTTCTTCGATTACCATCGTCTGCATGGTGTCCGCATCAAGGTGATTCGTATCTTCAACACCTATGGACCACGCATGGCGCAGCATGACGGACGTGTTGTCTCTAACTTCATCATGCAGGCACTTCGTGGAGAGGATATCACCATCTATGGCGACGGACAACAGACACGCTCTTTCCAGTATGTCTCCGACCTAATAGAAGGTATGGTACGAATGATGGCGAGTGGCGATGATTTCCTGGGTCCTGTGAATATCGGTAATCCTGGTGAGTTCACCATGCTGGAACTGGCAGAGAAGGTGATAGCGATGACAGGTTCAAAGAGTAAGATAGTGTTCCGTCCGCTGCCTTCTGACGACCCGAAGATGCGTCGTCCTGATATCTCTTTAGCCAAGTCAAAACTCGACTGGGAACCGAAAGTTCCGCTTGACGAAGGATTAGCAAAGACCATTGAGTATTTCAAAGGAACAATTAAATAATGTATAAGGTATCAGTCGTTACGCCGTTCCACAATGTGGACATGGGTATGTTTGAGAAATGTGCCGAGTCCATGCGCGCCCAGACTATCGGCTTCGAGAACATAGAGTGGATTATCGTGGTGCACAATTGTCAGCCACACTACCTGCCACTGCTGACGGAGATGTTCAAGAATGACAAGAATGTCATCATCAAGGAGTTGAACGATGGTATTCGCTCACCAGCTATGCCACGCAACCATGGTATGTTGTTTGTGACAGGACCATACGTGGGATTCCTCGATGGAGACGATAGTTACACGGTGAACTGTCTGGAGGTGGCCTGTCGTGAGATGGCAGAGACGCAGTCGCAGGTGGTAACCTTCCGCCGCGAATATGAGTTGGAGAAAGAGAGTCTCCATCCGCATACGGAGACAGTGACGTGGAACCAGACAGAATGGCGCATTGTCATGGACCGTGATGACTATCAGTACGACAAGATGTTCACAGGTCTTTGGCCCTTCACGACATCACGTCTGTTCGACGTGGCGTTCCTGCGTGAGCACGATATCAAGTATTCCGAAGAAGTCCTATGGGTAGAAGATGTCTGGTATACGGCTGTATGTCTGTTGAAAGCCAAGCGCGTGTGTTACCTGCCGCAATTCATCGGCTATCACTATTTCATCAACGGCGGTTCCATCATCCAGAACAGTAAAAAGTCGGTAGACGAACTATATGACTGTTTCAAGTCTGCCAGCATCATCCTCGACTATCTCACATCGCAGGGTGTTGATGCCAATGATACCGCTCAGACGATGTTCCGCCTGTTGACGAGATATTTTCTGGCATCCGACTTGACGGTTGAAGACCGACGTGCTATGAGTGAGATGGCACGACCTTACCTCGAGAAGTTCCAGAGATTGGTGCCGTCGAAGATTCACTCTCCTGAAGAGTGTTATCTGTCATACCATCTGACACGCGAGGTGCTGAGCAACCCAGAGACCCCGATGGACAGTCCTGTACTGAAGGAGGTTATCAACGGATGGCGTGATATGATGGAGATCCTGCGTAGAAATGCCACTACTGACTATGGACGTGCCTATGGCTTCGACCAGATAGAGAAACTGGCTGAATATCAGAAACAGGTACCGATGTCCGACAATAAAATCTATCAGCCGCTGATTGACCTGCAGACCAACATCGGTGAGAGCAACATCCTGACCATTGAACCTACACGCCACTATCTGGTGAATGCCAAACAACAGTGGGTGCCTTGTACGGAGAGTCATCTGCGTCCTTATATGGAGGCTTTTGCTACGACGCTGAAAGGACATCATAACCTACTGGTGGCACTGGTAAGCCCTCTCGGTAAGCAGACCAACGACGCCTGCACGGTGGAGACGCTGGAGAGCGTGATGACCAAAATATATATGTGGCACTACCATTATGCACGTGGAAAATGCCGTGCTGATTTCTCCATGCCCAACGACTTGTTCTTCAAAACCTCACCGCAAGATGCGGTGCATGCCATCAGTTACTATGCATTGCTCGATCGTGACATCGACCAGATAGTAGCCCTCAACACAGGACGTATTGCCGACATGTTCGACTA
>CADCEW010000055.1 GCA_902800585.1 uncultured Prevotellaceae bacterium | reverse complement strand
TCCTCAAACCACTGGGCGTTTTGACTGATTGTCTGTGTACGTTTCGTTGCCTCCAGATCTTTATATTCCACAAGTCCTTCCCACGAACCTTTCAGGCACAAGGGATCGCCATACACTTCTATGAAACCATTGATGAAGTCTATCCTACCCTCCAATTCTTTTACCCACTCCTTACAATAGGTATTAAAACACTGCAGATCGCCTGTGCGGTAATAGGCTATCAGATGATTAATGATTTGTATTTGCCGATCATTCTCCGCATCGTTCTTTGCCTGTTCCAGCCAAAAGACTATCTGTTCTATTGCCTTGGAATATTTTTCTCCAATACACCACACCTCTTCTCGCAATGTTCCATTGTCTTTTACCAACGTACTATTCAGTCCAAACGAAGGAGGTTCTTCTCCCTGATAGGCATCCTTTTGTTGCTGATAGAAATCTTCCGCTTCCTGTTGAGTGACATTCTGATAGAAATTACAGGCAGATGTTTCTACGAGGTCATCTCCGTCATTCTTGTTGACACGCTTGGGAAGCACCTCAGGATGGAAGATGACAGGAAACAATTCATCGCAGAATGCATCCAAACTCTCATCTTTCCTTAATGGGAGACACTCGACAGGAAGTGTTTTTAATGTCTCACGTAAATAGTCCTCACTGAATGTCGGCTGAAACTTCTCGCAACCATAATGATGATAAATACCATTGGAGAACCATATACGTTTCAGATAAATCTCCAAAGCACGAAATGCTTCTGTATCATGAGAAACAGAAGGGGCTGTATATACAGCCTCTAACATTTTACGGATACGAAGATTATACTTGCCAAACTGATCGAAGGTAATGTCACGACCATAAAGTGTCGCTTTTGATAGTGAATAGATATATCGTTTCTGACGCAAAGTTAACTGCTCAAATCCGTTCAAGCGATATCTGAGCAGTTGAAGGTCAGCGAAACGTTCGTCTGAATAACTAAACATTTTCCTTTTTCCTCGTCTTTTTCGACTTCTTTACCTTTTCTGATGGATGATGCTCGAAATGCTGCATGCGATAATCGCGTGGAGTCATGTTCATGAATTTGTAGAAAGAGGCATAGAAAGACTGGCGGTTTGAGAAACCTACCATATCACTCACCTCCTCCATCGTCAGACTCTGATAACGCCTGTCTACCATAATCGTCATCGCCTCTTCAATACGGAATTTGTTGACGAATGTTGTGTAATTCATGTGAAACTGAACATTCACAACAGCTGAGATATAGCGAGTGTTCGTTCCTAAATCCTCCGCTAATTTCTTTGCAGAATACTCTTTATCCTTGTATTTCTTCTGCATAACAATAACATGGAGGATTTTCTCCTTCAGTTCATCCATCAACTGAGGATTCACCAAACTGCGATATGCAGCCTCCTTTTCTCTTTTTTCGGTGATGTTGTACTTTGCCATATCAGTTGAGAACTGTATTAATTCTTTGCAAATATAATAAAAAAATAATACAATCTATATTTTTTCAACATTTTTTTGAAAAAAATGAATAACTTTGCCCTAAAATCAGACATATGGACATCAAAACTGTATTAAAAAACTATTACGGCTATGATACTTTCAGGGTACATCAAGAGGAAATCATCAACACAGTCCTCCGACGCCAAGACTGTCTTGTACTGATGCCGACAGGCGGAGGAAAGAGTCTGTGTTATCAGATTCCAGCCATTGTTCTACCAGGTACAGCAGTCATTATCTCCCCTCTAATCAGTCTGATGAAGGATCAAGTGGAAAGTCTGCAAGTCAACGGTATTGAGGCTGCTGCTCTTCATAGCGGTAATGATTCCAATAAAGACACCATTATCCGACGGAAATGTTTGGACGGAACCCTCAAACTTCTCTATATCTCGCCAGAAAAATTAATGACAGAGATTCCTTTTTTGTTAAAACAAATGAAAATATCCCTGTTTGCCATTGATGAGGCACATTGTATCAGTCATTGGGGACATGATTTCCGTCCGGAATATACACAACTCGATGTCCTTCATCGGGAGTTTCCTGATGTTCCTGTCATGGCTTTAACTGCCACTGCTGATAAGATTACCCGACAAGATATCATCAAACAATTACAACTCAATAATCCCAGTATATTCATTTCCAGTTTCGACCGTCCTAATCTTAGTCTGACAGTCAAACGTGGATATGCTTCCAAAGAGAAAGATTCCTATATCCTGAATTTCATCAAAGCTCGTCCTTTGGAAAGCGGCATCATATACTGTCTAAGCAGAAAAACTACAGAAAAAGTCGCTAACTTTCTGTTAAAGAACGGAATAAAGTCATCCATATATCATGCAGGAATGAATCAGCAAGACCGTGATAAGGCTCAGTTGGAGTTCCAAAGAGATGATGTACAAGTAGTCTGTGCCACCATCGCTTTCGGTATGGGTATCGACAAGAGTAATGTCCGTTGGGTGGTTCATTACAACATGCCCAAAAGTATCGAGAGCTTCTATCAGGAAATCGGACGTGCTGGTCGTGACGGAGCACCTGCCGACACCATATTATTCTATTCCCTTGCCGATGTTATTCAACTCTCTCAATTTGCTAAGGACAGTGGACAGAAAGAGGTGAACCTTGAGAAGTTACATAGAATGCAAGAATATGCGGAATCTGGAGTCTGTCGACGACGAATATTGTTAAACTATTTCGGAGAGCAACGTGACCATGACTGTGGTAACTGTGACATCTGCGAACATCCGCCTCGTCGTTTTGACGGTACGGAATATATTCAGATGGCATTGAGTGCTGTCAAACGTACTGACGAATCGATACGCACCTCTACCGTTGTTGAAATCCTGAAAGGTATTTCGTCGCCCACTGTCAAAAAGAAAGGCTATAACACATTGAAGACTTTCAGTGTCGGCAAGGCAATATCCACCAATGATTGGCAAGATTATCTATTACAGATGTTACAGATGGGATTCATTGAGATAGCCTACAATCAGGGAAATATCGTGAAAATTACGGATAGTGGCTATGATGTGCTTTATGGTCGCAAGCGAGCAGAACTCTGTGTCATCGACCATTCAGCAAAAGAAACGGCTAACTCCAACAAGAAAAGACTGCATCTGGAGATTCCTACCATCACGATTCCCGGATTGCCTGATACGACAGGTGTTGAGGATAAGAAACTCTTCGAGGCACTGCGAACACTCCGTCGACAATGCGCTGAAGAAGAAGGATTCCCACCTTATATCATCTTTACCGATAAAGTATTGCATTCCCTTGCTACAATCAAACCGATTTCACTGGAAGCATTTGGTTATATACAAGGGATTGGAACACACAAGCAACAAAAATACGGGCAACGCTTCGTATCGCTGATTCAGAAATTTGTCTAAGGATTCAAGTCCTTTAAGGGGATATCACGAAGAGCGTGGAGATAATTATATCGCTGTTCCATCGCCTTGCCCCATTGTTCTGAAAAGAGGGTACCGACATCCAAGTCCATCTTCCATGTACCCTGAGACTCCAAACGGTCTATCATCGTTCCAAGTGTGAGGTTCGTAATATCCTCTGCTGGCATATAGTGAGCAGTCTCAGCTTTCTCGTCACTGGTAACTTCAATAATCAAACCCGCTTCCATCAACTCAAACAACAAATCATTGACAATGCGAATCGGAACAGTTGTCTCATCACGTAAAGCAACAGCAGTATATGGTTTCCCTCCCTCAGCGAAACGATGACATAATCGACTCATTAATAAAGCACTTAACATGGTACGATAGCGATGACTTATTTCATTCGTGTTGGCATCGTAATCGTAATACTCAAGATACTGGTTGGCATAACAGAGTTCAGCACCAAACAGACAGATGGTCCATGAAATCTGTACCCACAGCATAAATAACGGCAGGGCTGCAAACGAACCATAGATAGCATTATATCCCGATAAGAACATCTGACAATGAATATAGATGATCTGCAATCCCTGCATGGCTATACCGGCAAGGATGCCTGGAACCACAGCATTGATGGGTTTTACATGGGTATTGGGCATAAAGATGTACATGGCTATGAACATACCTGACATCAGCACATATGGTATCAGGTCTATTAATAAGCGGATGGCAGAACCCAACATCAGAAAGTCTGGCATCGAGTCAGCAATAGTTGTGATGAAGATAGAGAGACCTGAAGTTAGTACGATGATGATGGGAAAACAGAAGAACATCGCTAAATAATCCGTAAAAGTACGAAACAGACTACGTGGTGTCTTCACCTGCCAAATCTCGTTAAACGCGTCCTCAACATTACTTACCAACATCAATACCGTATAGAGCATGAACAACAGGCCGATACCCAAGATAATACCACTCTTGATATGTACCAGATAACTATTAACAAAGCCAATAATCACCTCAGCAACCTGTTGATGGGACTGAAAAGCATTGCGAAACCATATTTCAATATATTTGCTATATCCGAAACCTCGGGCAATAGCAAAAACAACAGCAAGAATCGGAACAATGGCAAGTAGTGTACTATACGTCAGTGCAGCGGCTTTCGTCATTACTTGTTTGGTCGTAAAGAAACGAATGGCAAGCATTAGTTTCTTCAGGATTCCAACAAAAATGAACCTAAGTGGGGAAACATCACCAGCTGTAATCCTCCAAATATCTACTTGGAGGAAACGCACTATCCGTTGTATCTTTTTTCCCATTACCGAAATATTAGTAAAAAAGAAAGCACTGCCTCTATAAGCCGGGTTCTGTTTCTTCCTAAAAAAGAAGACACCTGTCATTTATCTACTCCGTAAGTCACCCTACGGCTCTAGCATTCTACCCTCCATCGTATTACTCGGACGGGCAATCCTCAGACGATGGTATACGCGAACTTGCAGCCCCCAGATGGAACAGTACAACGATCACCCGTTGACTAGTGGTCTCTTACACCACTTTCTCACCCTTACCTCAAAGAGGCGGTTATTTTCTTCTTCCATATCCAATTGTCACCAACTGCTTCTACTTTCAGAAGTGGGGCACCCTATGCTGCCCGGACTTTCCTCTCGTGCCCATCCCTCTCTTCCTGACGGATAGAGGTGGTTGACACCAGCGACAGGTCGAGACACTGCTTTCAGTTTGCAAAGATAAGGGTTAATACCCAAACTGCCAAACAAAAATAAGAATTAATCTATCAAGAGTTAAAACGGCATGGGGCCATTGTCAGCGTCTCCAAATGGTGATTCATTTGGATTTATCGATTGTTCACCATTTATCTTACTGCCTACAATCTCACCTCCTGTATCATTTCCCGACTGTTTACGACGACCAAGACGACTATCCTCTGGATTCTCGAAACGAGTAAACTCGCCACGGAATGTCAACAACACGTCACCCGTAGCACCCTTACGATGCTTGGCTATAATGATCTGTGCCATGCCATGCAAATCACGACCATTATCATCCTGATAGATATGATAGTATTCGGGACGATGAACGAAAAGAACCATATCGGCATCTTGCTCAATAGCACCTGACTCACGCAAGTCGGAGAGTTGCGGACGTTTTCCTTCCAATCCTTCACGACTCTCTACACCACGATTCAACTGTGACAGAGCTATGATGGGGATATCCAACTCTTTTGCCAAACTCTTCAACGAACGACTAATCGTACTGACCTCCTCCTGACGAGAAGAGAACCGCATACCGTTAGCATTCATCAACTGAAGATAGTCAATCATGATGATTTTCACACCATGTTCACGTACCAGGCGTCGTGCTTTCGTACGGAGCTCAAAAACAGAAAGACCTGGAGTGTCGTCAATATACAAAGGAGCTCCTAATAGATTATTGACTTGTTTATCAAGACGCTCCCATTCGTCAGGGCGCAACTGTCCGTTCAGAATCTTGGAACCTTGTATCTCACACACATTGGAAATTAGACGGTTGACCAATTGGGTGTTACTCATTTCCAAAGAGAAGAAAGCCATCGGCACCTGATATTCTGCAGCAATATTCTTTGCCATGGAGAGCGCAAACGAAGTCTTACCCATGGCAGGACGACCAGCAACAATGATAAGGTCAGAAGGCTGCCATCCACTCGTAATATCGTCAAGTTTATGGTAACCGGAAGCCACACCAGTCAGACCGTCTTTATTACCAGCAGCCTTCGTGATGACATCAATAGCAGTTTTGATGACGGGGTCTATCTGGGTATAGTCCTTCTTCATGTTCTTCTGCGAGAGTTCAAAGAGGGAACCCTCTGCTTCTTGCATCAAGTCGTCTATATCTATGGTCTCGTCAAACGCCTTGGTTTCAATGAAACTCGCATAGGAAATGAGTTGTCGGGCAAGGAACTTCTGGGCAATGATACGGGCATGATACTCTATATTCGCCGAAGAAGCCACCCGTGATGACAGTTCCGTGATATATACAGGACCGCCCACATCCTCTAAATCGCCCTGTTTGGCAAGTTGCTCCGTGACTGTCCATACATCGACAGGTTGTTCCTTCATCTCCAAGTCACGGATTGCCGTATATACCTTTTGGTTACGTGGCTCGTAAAAGCTCTCAGGATAGAGCATCTCACAAACAACGGTATAGGCGTCCTTGTCTATCATCAATGCACCTAATACAGCACGTTCTATCTCTGTAGCCTGTGGCTGCACATGTGCATAAGTATTATCGGTATTCTGTGTCTTGCGCGTCCTACGCTGACTGTTCTGTTCTGCCATTAATCTTGAACCCTTTATACTTTAAACTATCAACTTTAAACTTTATATTCCCCTCACAAAGCTTCACATTCTTTCATCCATAGTGTACTAGTCGCATCACTCGGCATACGCCAGTCACCACGAGGCGAGAGACTGACACTACCGACCTTAGGACCATCGGGCAGACAAGAGCGTTTGAACTGCTGACTGAAGAAACGACGACAGAAGGTCGTCAACCATTTCTTGATAGTTCCTTTATCGTATTTCTCGCCAAAGGCATGACATGCAAGGAAGAATATCTTCGATGGACGGAAACCGAAACGAAGAAAATAATAGAGGAAAAAGTCATGCAGTTCATAAGGACCGACCAAATCTTCCGTCTTCTGTTTGATGTTCCCTTCAGCATCTGCAGGTGTCAGTTCTGGAGATATCGGAGTGTCAACGATGTCAAGCAGTGTCTCCTTCTGTGCCTTAAACTGCGGTTGTGTCGCAATAAATCGGATAAGATACTGGATAAGCGTCTTGGGAACACCTGCATTCACACCATACATTGACATGTGGTCACCATTATAGGTCGCCCATCCGAGAGCAAGTTCTGAGAGGTCACCAGTACCCACTACCATTGCATTGAGTTGGTTGGCGAGATCCATCAATATCTGAGTACGCTCACGAGCCTGTGCATTCTCATAGGTCGTATCGTGTTTGTTGATGTCATGACCAATTTCCTCAAAATGCTGAGTCACTGCCTTTGCAATAGATATCTCCATCTGTGAGATACCAAGTGTCTGCATCAGCGAGGTCGCATTATCGTGAGTGCGATCAGTCGTACCAAAACCAGGCATCGTCACTCCCACTATTCCTTTACGGTCAAGACCGAGTTTATCAAAGGTACGTACACAAACCAGCAATGCCAGCGTAGAGTCCAATCCGCCACTAATGCCTATGACCACATGTTCGCAATTCGTATGAGTCAATCGCTTGGCCAATCCTATAGTCTGAATATTCAGAATCTCTTCACAAGTTGTTACCATCTCCTCATCTTTTGGAATGAATGGATGGGGATCGACAGGACGCAACATCTGGAACTCTGCCAGTTCTACTGGTTTACAGATGATGACGACAGCCTTTGACTCACGCTGTGCATTGATAAACGTGGAGTTGGTATGACGCTCTGTACGTAACCGTTCCACGTCTATCTGAGATATCTGTAACTGAGGCTGGAAGGAATAACGCTCCCCTTCTACCAAAAGATGTCCGTTCTCAAAAATCATGGCATTGCCACCATAAACCACATCCTGTGTCGATTCTCCGAAGCCGCAGGAAGCATAGACATAACCGCTAATGGTACGGGCACTCTGCTGTGCAAGAAGCGAACGTAAATACTGATGCTTTCCAATTACTTCGTCACTTGCCGAACAGTTAAGGATGATATCTGCACCTGCCATTGTCAGGTTATTGCTGGGAGGAATCGGAGCCCATACATCTTCACATATCTCTACACCGAACTTCACACCGCCAGATGTCTGGAAAACTTTTGGTGCAGCAGACAAAAGGACAGGATTGCCTGCCAGATATATCTCTGTGGGGTTCAGGTCTTGTGATGAGGCAAACCATCGCTTCTCATAGAACTCGTTATAATTGGGCAAATAGGTCTTGGGGACAATGCCCAGGATAGACCCGCTTTGTATGACAGCAGCGCAGTTGAGCAGCAATCCGTCTGCCTGTACAGGCATTCCAACGACACAGATGATATTCAACTTTCTGGTGAAGTCAAGAAGTGTCATCAAACCTTCTTCTGCCTTTGACAACAATAACTGTCCCTTGAACAGGTCTTGACAACTATACCCTGTGATGGCAAGTTCCGGAAAACAAATCAACTCAACGCCCTGTCCATCGGCATTGGCAATCAGTTTCTCAATCTCAAGTACGTTATACTCAACATCGGCAACTTTAACGGCAGGCACTGCGGCTGCCACGGTAATCAGTCCATGTTTCATATCTTTAAATTTTTTATGGTATCAATAAGGATGAGTCGCCATAACTCAGGAAACGAAAGTCATGAGACAAGGCGTAATCATAGATACGTCGCCAGTCGCCTTTGACAAAGGCACTCACCAGTAAAAGCAATGTACTTTGTGGCTGATGGAAATTCGTTACGAGCATTTTGACGATATGATAGTCATAGCCTGGGGCTATGATGATTTGCGTAGAGGAATGAAGTACAGAGAGATGACGACGATCCAACCAGTCTATCAGATTCTGTATCGCCTTGACGGGAGTGATACATCTTCCATCATCCATCTTACATCTTCCATCATCATACGGCTCCCATTGGTTGACATGCAACTCCTCTTCTGTCAGGTTCGGATTCGTTTCCAACTTCAAACCCATGTAATACAGACTCTCGAGTGTTCGCACGCTGGTCGTTCCAACTGCAATAGCCTGTGCATCGTATGCAATCAGACGTTCCAAGGTATGGCGACGGACTGCGAAATACTCGGTATGCATCTCGTGTCCTTCTATCTTCTCACTCTTTACTGGACGGAACGTACCGGCACCTACATGCAGTGTCAGTTCTTCACGCTCTATACCATGTGCATCAATATCCGCCAGAACCTGTTCTGTGAAATGAAGTCCTGCCGTCGGAGCTGCCACACTACCCTTGATCTTGGAATAGACTGTCTGGTAGGTCGTCTTGTCACTCTCCTGCGTCTCACGATTCAGATAAGGAGGAATAGGCAATTCTCCCATCTCATCAATGATATCGGCAAAAGAGACATCTCCATCCCACTCGAATTCAATCCACTGACTGGTACCATGCTCTCCACGACGCATCGCTCTTACCTCTAACTTCTGACCTCTGATTTCCAACGTTCTCGTCAGTGCTCCGTCTTTCCATTTCTTCAGGTTACCCACCAGACAATACCACGAACAGCCTCCACGTGTCTGGAACATCTGTTCATAGTCGGCAGGCTCAGCCGGCTCCAACAGGAATATCTCTATCTGTGCACCTGTGTCTTTATGGAAATGCAGACGTGCCTGTATCACCTTAGTGTTGTTGAATACCATCAATGCTTTAGTCGGCAAATGCTTAGGGAGGTTGTAAAACACATCCTCTCCTACTTCACCTTTAAGATATATAAGCAGCTTCGAGTGGTCACGCTGCGCCATCGGAAACTTAGCGATGCGCTCGTCTGGCAACTCGTAACTATAGTCACTGATTTGTATCTCTTTCGTTTTCACGGATGCAAAGATAAACAAAATAATCGGACCTACCAAGCATCAATACGAGTTATTTCTTTTGGCATTTGTAACTATGTCATTCGATAGTCTTACGTAAAGTCTTCTGAACTTCCGAGGAAATCGCGCCTCGCTGCAGATTCTCTTGTGCCGATGACGTTATTGCCATCAGCATCATGATGATAGTTATTGATACTCTCGTCATTGCTTTATCGTTTATTTTCCATGCAAAGATACAACTTTTTTTATTCTTTCAATACGACTATTCTACGACTCCGCTGATTCTATCGAGCAACACCCCTGTTTTTAGTAAGATTAACAAAATAATCCCCTTGCCTCACGACATAGGGATTCGATAACTAAAACCACAAAAGTCGAAAAGAGGCTCACAATGGCAGTTGCAACATGAAACGGCAGCCACCTGTATATTGGGTATCAAGTGTGAGACTGCCACCCATGAGTTGGACAACACGACGACAAAGGAACAGACCAAGTCCCAGTCCCTCTGTAAACATATCAATCTTTGTGAATTTTTCAAATACAAAATCAACTTTGTCGGGAGGAATGCCAGGACCTGTATCTTCGATGATAAAGAGTAAGTTGTCATCGACTATTTCGACACGCATAGTAACACTGCCCTCTGTGGTGAAATGGAGGGCATTAAAGAGCAACTCAGTAAGAACGATAAGCAGGTGATGACGGTTTGTCTTGACAGAGAACTCATCAGGGACACGACAGTCTAGGAACATCTCTGCTGTATGGGCGATGAGACCACTAGTACTGTCAAAAGCCTCACGAGCCAGTTCACTGCAACTGACAATATCATCGGTACTGATGGACTGATGGCTTTCAATGAGCGATGCCGTAAGCAGTTTGCTCACCATGTAGTCGAAGGCGTTTGTATGTACGTACATCGTCTCGGCAATCTGCTTTTTATCATCTTCAGACATCGCCTCACTGTCATCGCGCAAAATTTGTGAAAATCCATGAACGATGTTGAGCGGTGTACGTATTTGATGCGACATATCCTGCATGAAATGCGTTTTCTGCTCACTGGCCTGGCGTGCCAATTGCGTAGCCTGTTCCAACTCTGCCGTACGTTGCTCTGTTTTTTGTTTTGTCAACTCAGCATCTTTGATATGTTGGGAGATACTCCGACGCATCTGACAGAAGCTATTCTGCAACTGGCCTATTAAATCGGTGCGCTGACTGAGTGGCAGCGGCTTTTCATAGTCTCCGTGACCTATCTGGCGTAGTTCGACAGCCAACAGTCCCAATGGCTGTATGAAGTGTTTCACGATGCGGTAGCAGCCTATTGCCAGCAATAGAAGTCCGATAACGAGCAATGGTAACAGAATGTAGTTCAATCTGTTATAGCCGCGAAGCAGTTCATTGGAGGGACAAACAAGTGCTACGCTCCACTCTGTTCCTTCAAGCGGGCGATAGAGCACAATATTAGACTTACCGTCAAGCTTGACTTCCATGTGCCCAGTGCGTCCGTTGGTCATCTCGTATCCCAGTGCAACAATATCGGTATGGTCTCTGGGATCAGTACCTGTAAAGATAGTCTGTTTGAGCAGTTTCGTAGTGTCGGGATGTACGAAATAGTGCCCGTCGGCTCCCAGCATCATAAAGTAAGAATGCTCATAGGGATGCTCAGCGGTAATGGTCTCTGTAAGTTTCTTCAATGACAGGTCTGTAGAGATAACACCAATGAACTTTCCCTGCTGGTCGTTGATTGGGACGCAGTAGGATGCAATCATATCGGGACTCGACAGTGTTCCATCATTGTAATCGTCGAAGGGATCCACCCAGCATGCTGTCCTTTTCTGGCGTGGCACCTTATACCACACTTTATCATAATAGTTGTATTCAGCTTCACGGACGGTACTCACCGAGTCTTTTTCGGAACCAGAATTTTTCTCGAGGCGAACGGAATAGGCCGAGAAGCCGTATTTGTCGCCAGGGAAGAAGTCGGGTTCCATCGTGATGGAGCAGCCATTAGTGTTAGGATGGTTAGCGACAATGCGGTGGGTGTAATTCAATAGAGAGTCCTTATCATGATAATGAAAGTTGACGAGCCAGAGGATATTGTGCGTGGCTGTCTCAATCTCTAACATATATCCCTTGACGCGAAGGGCCGTATTGTCAAGGACGTGGGACGCCTCGTCGATAGCCTCCTCACGAATAATATTACGCGACTGCCAGTAGAGGAATCCGAGCGACAGTGAAAACACCAATACTACGACGACCAGGATATTGAGACATAACATGGTGGAGAGCGATTGACGAATATTTTTTCTCATCTCTATCATAAGCTTTCCTCCTCTTTCCTGTCAGCGATGCTAAGCAAATTGCCCAGCAATTCGGTAGTTATCTCGGTATGCTTCTGTATCTTGTCGGCCATCTGTCTGCATTCCTTGGCATCCATATCGCTCACATGCTGTCGGAAGTCGCTGACGGTGGCATGAATGGTCTTCACCGATTGTTCCATACGGTCGCTCATGTTCAGGATGACAGCATCCTTCATGCGGTCAGCCTCGCGGGCCTGTTCGTAAGCCAGTTTCAGGTCTTCATTACGCTGGCGGAGCACATCGGTCAGGTGAGTGATATCAGCGATATGCTTGCTGATACTCTGCTGCATCTGAAGGAACGTATTCTGCAGATAACCTATCTCGTCAGTGCGGTGACTCTCCTCTACATGGACATCCAACTGACCTTCGGCCATGCCTTGGGCTTTATCGACCAGCCGCTGCAAGGGCTTTAGCTGGAGATGACTGATGAAAAGACAGAACAAGGCAATTAGCAACAGTCCACTGAGACTGATAATGAGCGTCAGGCGCTGTAGGGAGTTATATGAACCGAAAATGTCGCTCTCGGGACAAACGATGGCCACGCTCCATCCAGCATTTTCGAAAGGATGGTAGAAGATGAATTCTTGCTTGCCGTCCATGTGAATCTCGCTATGTCCGACATGACCTGTCTTCATGGACATGGCAGCCAGATGTCCGTCGCTGTTAGGATTGTTGAAAGCCTCAGTGAAGAAGGCCTCATGCTCTTTAAGCGTACTGTCGGGGTGGATAATCAGGTGTCCATCGGTACCCATCACCAAAGCATGGGAGTTGGGGAAAGGTCGTAACGAGAGTACAAGATCGGCAAACCACTTCATTGAGATCTGTGTTGACAATACACCCACCAGTTCACCCTCTTTGTTGTGGAGGGGCATGCCATAGGATGTAATGATAGAAGTCTCGCCGTGCTCAACATCAACATAAGGGTCAATCCAAATGGGTTTCTCGTGATGCAGGGGTATGAAGTACCATTTCTCACGCGTATAAATATTCTTACCACCGTTTATTACCACGTCTATTTGTGTGGAATCGGTAGAGTTGCGGTGGGCATACACCTCATAGTAGATGCCATATTGCGGATAAACGCCAGGTTCGAATGCGATGACACAGCTCTGGATGTGAGGGTTCACTTTCAATAACTGCCTGCACAGACTATCCATGATTTCTGGTCTATTCAAACATTTCTCTACCGTCCAGTGCATACTACGCGTTGCTGTCTCCACCTCGCTCAACGTGTTGTCAATGCGCAACTCGGTGGTGCGTAGCGTCTGACGGGCTTTCTCCATCGCCTCCTGATAGATGGACTGACGGGCATGATAGAACATGATAAAGAGGGCGGTGATGAAGAGTACAGATACGAAACCTACCACCCACAATACAATTTGTGTGGTCAGGGAATGTCGTGATTGTTTTTCTGTCAGTCTCTTCATCGAGTGCAAAGTTACAATTTTATTTTTAAATGCAAAAATAAAATTATATTTTTTGTTGCATTTCTTTTGACACCTCAGAACGGAACCATCAGGGATTGATACCTGTCTCACCGATAAACTCTTTAAACTACTTAAACTCTTTAAACTCTTTAAACTACTTAAACTCTTTAAACTCTTAAACTCTTAAACTCTTTAAACTACTTAAACTACTTGGTACGAAGAATTTTTGAATTGACAAAGAAAAACGGAAGCCAATTTGACTTCCGTTTACTTGTTATTGTCTTTTGGAACAGATCAAAGAACTGGCCCTTAATCTATCGGTTAAAAAGCGATGCAGGCACGGGTATATTTTTCTGAAGAAGTGTTTTTCGCAAAGGCAGCCCAACCACCACCACTATCTTTAAACTTGTGGGCCCATGCATTACCCTCAGTCGTATAATCTGTACTAGACCAATATGTACCAGAATTCAAATTTGTACCGCCAACACCGCTGAAACCGTTGCGCAGAGCTTTGTAGCCGCCTGCCGCATCAATCATTTTGGTCCACTGATCCTTACTGGGCAACATCCAAGATGATGCATTGGTAACGGCAGGTGTTTTGCTCGCACAGGCACTAATAGCAGTAGCCCAATAATAATTAGCCGTACTCACGTTGCTCAGCGACAGAGCCAGCCCGTGTGTTTTGCCAGCTACGCCTGTCTCGCTGCCCACATAGGTAATCTTAGCCACTGCGGTCTTGCTGACAGCGGTTGCATCAGCTACCTTAGCATATACATAGCCATCGCTCGTCACTACGCTACCTAAATAGCCACTTGTCACAGCACTGAGGGCAATGGGGTATGTGAGGGCGCTCCTCGTGACGTTATAAATCTTGCCGGCGTCGAGCGTCTTCTCGCTGCTGACGAGGATGATAGGGTTGCCGGCCACGGTCAGGGAGAATTCATTTAAGTCTGTATATCCATATACGCCTATGGCAAATGTAGCAGTGCCAGAAGCATTAGTGGTCACTTCTCCACTAATCGTGCGAGAACTACCATTTGTTAAAGTTGCCGTAACGTTCGTGCTTGCAGCTAATCCTGTGATGGTGAAGTTGAGGATGGCATTCGCGGGATGCAAGGCAAAGCCCGTGCCAGAGGTATAACCTCCAACCTCAAAACTGAACTGCTCTACGGCTGTAGCCTTCGAAGTGGCAAAAGTTTTGGTAATATCGTACATTAAGGATGCTGAATATGTATCTTTGTTAGTAAAATAAAGATAGGAATAGTTCCCATAGTTAGCAGGCAGCAAGGTGGCTAATGGATTATTTACTGCTTTGAAAAGGTCATCGATAGTGCCGGAATACGGGTTTTCGGTAAGAATGGTGCCACTAAATGTTCCGCCCGACTGCCATGTCAGCGTGCCGGCAAAAAAGCCAGCTCCGCCTTCGCTGGCATCTTTACCTTTCACAAACAGCTGGTCGCCTGCGCTGAATTCAAGCTTCCTGGTAGATTCGTTAAACACAGCGCGCATATCGCTGTCGCCCTGACGGGTTACATTCACGGTGACGGGCAGTGCATAGCCCTTATTGGCAACAGTCTCTATGTTCGCGAGGTTGCTGTTTACAACATCGTCTTCGCTGCTGCAAGCGGTGGTCAGCAGCATGGTTGGCATCAGCATAGCCAGTGCCAAAGCGTCATGAGCATACCGGCTTGTTTCAATACTACCACCTCGATGGATGGTTTCAAATACATTTTTTTCTTCATAAACGATTCATTTTTGTGTTATTAATACTATTTAGTAGAATTATAAATTGTTCTTATGCCACTTTCCACCATACAGTTACTGCCGCCATCGGTCATCAACCAGGCGACATTATCAGCGACGTGTATGCATGAAAGAAATAGCGGCATTAGATAGTTTCTTGATTTTCGGCTACAAAGGTACGAATAAGTGAGCAAAATCCCAAATTTATTTGAGGATTTTCGAACGTGAGTACCTTCGAGATAAGTCTCAAAGGTACGAATAAATGAGCAGAATGCAAAAGGAAAACTCGTTTTTCTTTTCATTCTCGAATGAAAGTACCTTAGACCTTTAGGTCAGAGGTACTACAAAAAAATTAAACAACAAAACCCACTTTCTACAAACGCCCAGATTCTATCGAAGAATGGTATTCCTTTTAATATGATTAACAAACAAATATCCTCGA
>CADCEW010000054.1 GCA_902800585.1 uncultured Prevotellaceae bacterium | reverse complement strand
GCGACACCTGCCAGTGAACGATAGGTAAGCTTGTTCTTTGAACCTGCTGACCTCTGGTAACTACGATGGAAAACATCGTAGTAGAATGCAGGAGTCAGACCACCTGCTCCAATCTCTTGCACGGTTATCTGATTCATCTTTGCTTCATCGTGATTGTAGGTCACATACGACTGCGCACGTACTTCAAGTATTGATGAAGCAATAATCATCATAACCACTGAGAATAATTTAGTTACGTTATTCATTTTACAATTTAGTTTAAGTTGAACATTATATCATGACAACACTATTCTCTACCTAAATATCCATTCCTTCGCCACCGTCCGAAAGCCCCATCAACGATCTCCTTCATCGTCTTGGCGCGATACACCTGAGCCTTCCAATAGCCTATGCGAACCTGTATGTATTTCCATGTCTCGAAGTAGGCTGTATTCAGATGTTTCTTGATGTTATCCAGACTCTGATTGATTGCATTCAGGACTGTCAGGAGGTCACTTGTTGAACAAGCTGCAGCCCCAGTCGCATAGAGCACGAGGTCACTGACAGACCTGTATAGATTATCACCTTCGTCCGCTATCTTTGACAATGCCCTGGCATTGATGGTAATGAGAAGCGTATCGGTAGTGACTATGTTACCTCTCGACAAGCATTTCTCATTAAAGTCATTCAGCATCTTCTTATAATCTGCCACTCTGCCACTAACGGTCTCGTAGGTGTTATACACGTTGAGACTGGTTCGCAAGGACTGATAGAGTATGTCGATAATATCAAAGGCACGGGTATATTTGTCCAGCTCCTTGTTGATGTCCTTGTAGCCTATATTGGCATCGCTGCTGTAATCATGCAACAGCTTATTGCTGGCTTCAAGGGTCGAACGTACAAGGAGAAGACTGCGCTGCTCTTTGTGGTCGTTGATGTAGGCTTCCACAGAGACAACATCAAAGCCCAGTTGAGCCTTGGCTGACATTGGAACCAAGGTCAACAGGCAAAGAATTATGTAAAGAATATTCTTATTCCTCATAATCATCGTCGTATTTGCCGTTATAACTGTCTGAGTGCATCTGGTTGGCTGCATTGCGGAGCCAACGTCTGCGGCACTTTTCTACTAATGTATGTCTTCTGCCTTGCTCGTCATTGATATAGGGAAGAGCTGACATGAGCATGTCGACAATGGAATGCTTGTAGTGCATCATCTTCTCCAATGATACGAGGTCGGCATATATCTTGGTGAGACGGGAATCTATGTCTCTCGCTATCTCCAGTCGGTCACTTGACCACAACAGATGGTAGGTATCTTCCGAGTCATCTTCTGCTATCGGCTCACTCTTGGCATATTCTACATTTGGCTGACAGTTGGGGAACTCCCTTGCCACTTCGGAAAGCTTCTGATTAACCATATTTGCCTTTTCCTCGTCACTCATCTCTGGATCCAGATTGAGAACTGCTATTACCTGCGTATCGCTATAATTGGTGGTGAGTTCCCAGGCAATCTGAACGATGGCACGGTGAATCTTTATGCCAAGGAAGTATTTGGGTCGCCTTGCTATGCTGACTGTTGCCTTGAATGTGATAGTGCCGTTAATGTTCGGCATGGTAGCTGTACGGACATAAGTATTTCCGTCCCAAGAGCCACTGCCATTCCAAGAGAGATTGAAAGCGGTCTTACAGTCCTGCATGATGGCAGGAATACGGTAGTAGTCATCGGTTGAAACCGATTCTCCTTCCTGTGCCTCCTGCTTTGCTTGTTGGTATTGCGTGAGCTGATTCTGCCAGCTGCTTTTCTCTGAGTTAAGTGAACTGATGCGGTTCTTATTGGCGTTATACTGTTGACGATATGCAGCAGCATCTTCCACGCTCGCACTGGCAATCTTCTTGATAAGGTCGGCATTCTCTGCTTCAAGGGCATCAATCTGTGCCTGTAGCATAGCAATCTGACTCTGGCATTCCTGAATCTTAGCATCCAGCTCTGAAGTGTTCACGCTCGATTCACTTACGCTCGTAGCCATAGCGCATTGCTTGGTGTGGGCATTGACACTACCACCACAACTGCTACACTTGTACTGTGTGCTGCCCTCACTTAACTTGGCTCCATCATGGCAGGTGACACTAATAGTGGCCACCTCACAGTTCTGCAGCTTTCTGGCATCAGTAGCCTGATAGTATTTCTTGCTATCACATCCTAAGTAGTAGGTGTAGCCTTCCTCATTGTCATTATAGTCTGCGAGACGCGCGTTCATGCCAGCCTTGAATGCCTGGAGGTTCATGGAATAGGAGTCAAAGACATCCTCGTACTTGATTTCCGTATTATTCCAAGATTTGGTCACATGAATCTCATAAGCGTAGGCTTTAGCATACTGACCGCTACGGCTCTTGCTCAGGATATAGGCACTGCTGTAGTAGTTGATGCTGTAATAGAAGCCATCGTTGCTGTTGTTTAGCTGCTGAACACGGCTACGGCTCCATCCTGCGTGATTCTCGGAGTTCTGCAGTGCAGCCTCTCGTTCGCTGCTGGTTGGCCAGTAGTTAGGATCGCTGGTACTGATACGATACCAATGGTCACCATAGAGGATGCTGTTATCATCGGTGGGAGGATAATAGTCACACAGTTTGACGCTGCCCCTGTCCACACGATAGATATACCATCGTTGAGTATAGTACTGACCCATACCTTCACGGGCATAGTCTGTTATCCATGAGGTAACATTATAATTAGAGAGGTTGAAGAGGTTGGCAAGACCTTCTTCACCTCCAATGAAACTGAGGATTGTGGCTCCAGCGTTGGTACTGATGCCGTCATACAAATTTTGGGCGTTTTCAGCAATCTCCATGACGCTGATAGCCTTGTCTAAGATAGAGCCATTGAAATTGCTTTCACCAAGGATGGAGTTAATCAGGTTTCCTGCTCCAGCAGATGCAAGATTTACGCCCATGGCGTAGAGGTTATCCAAGTCCTCCTGAAGACTCTCCTTAGTGAAATTATCGCCAATGTTGGAGAAGTTGTCCAGCATGGCTTTCCAGTCAACATCACCCAATTCTGAGAGTTTCAAGATGTCTGCCAATTCCTGATTGATTTCAAGAAAGGCAATGTCTTTGAAGGATAGACTGCTGTTTGTCACTATGCTCTCAAACTGATAGCACAGACTCTTAGTCTCTTCACATACCTTATACAGGTACGAACCCCAGTAGAGTGCATTCTGAGGATTCTTAATCATCATACCGGCTACCGTCCATATCTTCGGCATGATCTTCATGGAAACCATGCTGTAGATACGGCGATAGTAGTAGTTTTCGGTGCTACTCGTCCAAAGACCCAAATCCGTGAGAGCCTTGCGGTCAAGGTATTTACCGGCAAAGATACCAGCTGCAGCAACTTCTGCAGCCTGGTAGCTCTTACGGATTTTCGCCAACTGTTCTGCATAATACATCTCAGTTGCCGCCTCCGTATTGAAAGCGGCAGCCATAGCAGCGACAGTCTTTGTATCAAAATTGACGCTGTAGTACTGTGCCTTGACTGGAGCCAGGGCACAGACGATTAGAGATAGTATGAGCAGAACACGTTTCATGAATATTGCTTCTCTGTAGGTTGTAAGTTCAAAACATGTCCGGCTTGGTTGACTTTCTGCGCAAACGGCAATGACTTGCTGATTCCGCTTCTGTCCCAATCCCGACAATAGGCTTCGATGGCCTGCTGATGACTGCATCGCAACTCTCGTTTGTAGAGTTTCAATGCTTCTTTCTCAGCACGTTCTGTGGTATAGGTCATGTAGCACTCATGGGGTTCCTCAACACCAAAGACTGCTGCATTCTGGCCACGTCTGATGAACACCTCACGGAAGAAACTACGACCTTCCTTGTTTTCAAGTCGGTTAATTGTGAAGATCTTTCGGCAGTCCACGTCGGTCAAACCAAGGATAGCCTTGATTTCATCAAAACGCTCCTTGAACTTGCTTTGGTCAAGCAACATAATCACATCGGAGTTATTGATGATGGCCTCCTTGACGATAGGACTACCGACAATGTCCTGGATTTCCTGCGTTACCACACCGACGGAAGCCCAGAACTTACGAGCTGTCTTATACAGGTACTTGATGTACTCTGCCATCATCGGGGAAGCAATTGCTTTCCATGCCTCCTCGATAACCAGCACCTTTCGGTTCTTCTTGATACGCATCTTTTGGATGAACACATCCATGATAATGAGCGTAACCAAAGGGAAAAGAAGTGGGTCATCCTTGATGGAGTCAATCTCAAACACAATGAAGGTCTCATCAAAGAGAGCTGTGTCCAGATTCTCATTGAGAGTAAGCTCATGGTTGCCGCCTTTGTAGAAGTCCTTCAGCAGGTAGTTGTAGGTCGCCAAATCAATACCTTCGAGGTTATTATCCCTCACAATCTCAGGAATACGTGCGGTGCTGTATTCATAGAATGTGTTGAAGGAGAGTTCCTTGACCTTACCTGTACGGAAGTGGGCATCATAGTATTCGGTGATAACATCCTCTATAAGATGGTCTTCCGTTTTCGTTATCCTGCCGTTGGTTCCCTTCCATATCAGCATGATAAGGTTCTTCAAGAAGCCAATCTTCTCGATGTTCAACTCCTCTCGCTTGATGGCAAAGGGATTCATTGTGATAGGATGTTCCTCGGTGTAGCTGATGTACTTACCGTTGACATAATCGCAAAGTCCCTCGTAGGAATTACCTGTATCTACCAATACAACATCGGTATTCTGCTCCCAAAGCTGGCGCACCATACTGTTGGTGAAGAAGGACTTACCACTACCAGAAGGGCCAAGAATAAAGAAGTTGCTGTTGTCTGTAATCTTGTTCTTACCTTCCTTTCCGCTGATGTCGATAGCAACTGGCACTCCCTGCCTGTCTGTATAATAGACTTTAAGAGGAGTGTCCTCACTATGCTGGATATGCTCCTTGTACATAAGGCAAGTAGCAGCATCGCTTAGCGTCAGGAAGCGGTCATAGTCAGGATTCATTCCGTAGCAGTTGCCGGGGAACGAGTTGACGAACAGCTCCAACTGATTGTATGCCCTCTTACTGATATGTATGCCCATACGACCAAAGGAGTTCTCCAGATGGTTGGTACATTTCTGAATGTCTTCGTCGATAGGAACTGACACGACAAGGTTAAAGTGGGCATAAACCAATTGCTTGTTCTCTCTGGCTATCACGTCCTGCACCTTCTTGATGTCCTCCACGGCAATAAGGTTGCTTGGATTAGGCATACTGGCATGGCGATTCTTCTTTTTGTCAAGCAAAGAGAGTTCTCGCTTCTGGTTTGGCATAAAGAGCATCTGATTGTAGATGACCGTTTCTGCCACAGGGATGTTGTCCACAAGAGATACGAGGTCAACCGGCATCGAGGTATTGTTAACCTCAATGTTGGTGTAAGGACGAATGACTCCTGGGAGGTTGATGCAGTCCACATCGACAAGGCTATAAACCTTGCAGCGTTTGTTGCCCATGCTGATACTTTCGTCATCCACCTTGAAGTTGGTCATCGACACAATCTTACCCGTGAAGTTCATGGAGAAGTAACGGTCAACATAGTCCCTTGCGGTTGCACCATCCAGATACGTAGAATCAACGCCGCTGTCTTTCAGCTGGTCTTTCACCTTGCGTATCTTCACAAGGAAATCGCGCCATTTCTTGCTGTCAAAGGAGAAAAGACGGCTCTTTTTGTTTTCCTGCGTGATGATTAGATAGGTCTGAACATCTGTATAGGTGCGTCCAGTGAAATAGCGGAAGTAGCTTTCGCTCAGGAACTCATGGTTGTCGTTGGTTTCGTCATGGAACTTCTTCTTGATGAATACGTCCTGCTTGTGGATAGCATAGCCTTCGCCAAGAGTCTGGGCAAGAGCAGTCAACAAATTGGTAAACTCATAATAGTTATCAATGTTGGCAGAGTATTTCTGGACGGGGTTCTCCAGCTTCAGAATGGCAGAGTACTCGCCAGTCTTAGTATAGAGCACACCGATGCCATCCACATCCTCTACAGAGAAGTAGATGTCCTGGAATATCTTCTTGCGCTTACCGCCAGTTCCGAATGCTTTGACAGAGGTAAGCATACCCAAGAGGATTGCTGTAAATGCTATGATTACGTATAGTATCATTCTGTTTCGTTTCAAATGAAGGTAGGCTCATCCTGTCGAGAGGGTGAGCCTACCGATTCCACTTTATTCAAATTTCGACACACTTGCTCATTTGTTTAAATTTGAATTTAAGGAGGTTACATCTTCGTTGAGTAGGCATAGATGAACACTCCACGGTCTTCCTTCTTGGTGTGCAGTCCCTTCTTCTGCTTGAAGAAAATGAGAGCTGCACCTGCCAAGAGGGAAACAGCGAGGACTATCAAGCCAACCACAAAACCAAAGATGCAGTACGCAATGATGAAGCCGAGGATGGCTCCTCCGACGGCTATAGCCGCCCATGTGATGTAGCGTCCCTGTATTCCCATAAATTCAAGAGGTTTCTGGAGTCCCTTGAACATGGGATAACTGAGGTACTGGCTGTCTTTCGTCTCTTCTGCCATATCGTGTCATCTTTTATTAGCCAACATTACCTTACCGTTAGAGGCCGAAGAACAGAGGCAGAGCCTGGGCTGCTGCAACAAGGAAGATACAGGCACCTACGACCATCATGATCTTCTTCTTCACATCCTGCTCCTCGTTGTTCATGGCGATGTACACACTGATGGCACCGACTACGGCAACAACACCAGCAATCGCATAACACAACTTGACCACATAGGGAATGTACTTTGCAATCTCCTCCGTGACGGTGGAGAGGGCATTGGTTCCTGCTGTGTAATCACCCGCTGCGTTCTGGGCAAATGTTACTGCTGTGCCGCAAAGGAGCATAAGTGCTGCCATTTTCATGCGGTTGGGTTTGAAGATGTTCTTTGCGAACTTTTTGATTGTCTTCATTACGTTTCCTGAAGTTTGAATGTTTTACTGATAAACTTTTCACCTTATTACACAAATTTATTTCTCTTCCGGCCAGTTGAGAGTTGTTTGTTATCCTGTTTGCTTATATGATATTGTAACCGAAGAATGCCGGGAACAACACGTAGGCTCCAATCATGAAAAGGCACGCTCCAATGAGCATCATGATGGACTTTGTGATGTCACCTTCACCTGTCTGCATCTTGATATAGATTTGCAATGCGCCTATGACAGCAACCAATCCTGCTATTGCGTATGAAAGATAGACTACATACAGCATCATGGTTACGGTATAGTCATGGGCGTTAGCCAGAGCATCAGCTCCCCAGCTGTAATCGACACCTCCGCACTTGGCTGATGCCGACATGGGCAAGAAGAGCATGATGCCTGACACAACGACACCAAGCAAATGATTGTATTTACAGATGGTCACGGACATTCTCCTTTTTGATGATTCTTGAATTCTTATGCTTCTCGTTGAGGAAAGAGTAAAGCTCTTCTGCATACATGGAGTGCTGGGCTTCTGGCTCAATATCCTCCATGCCATATTCGTTTTCCTCATTCAGCTCTTCACTCGTCACCTTCTCCTTTGCCCCTGGAGCTGGCTCTGGATCAGCAGGAGCTTCTTCCGTATCTTGTGAAGGTAAGCCTGTACTTGTGGGATTGATAATCCGAAGGCCATCATCCGAAACGCTGTCAGTGTAGGTCAATCTACCACCTTCAATGCCGGAGTCTTCATTGATGACTTTGGGAGATTCGACTCCCTCGTCATTCATATCCCCGACATAGATGTCCTCTTCTTCGTTCTTCTGACCATCCGCTGGCTTGGCAGTGAGGTCAAGGGTAATCATTATAGCGAAATAAATGACATACCCGAATGTGAGTACAAAAGCGAATATTGCAAATGGTGTCATTTTATATATGATTTTGTTTTTTGTATTACACTTTTCATACTGACAAGACGCAGCGCATCACGCCTCTCTTGCAGAAATTCGGCTGCAAAGTAACAGCGTTTTCAGCGAATAGAGAAAAATTAGGGCTTGTGAGGAGCTTATATTAAATTTGTTTATGTTTATAGTATGATATTTCCACAATAATCATACTATTAAATTAAATTAGGCACAAAATTAAAGGGAGTCCCTCTTCTCAGAGAAACTCCCCATACATAAATTATTAATCGTATGAACTGTTACTTTATTCCAGCCAGGCAATCATTAAGGTCATTATAGCCTTTGTACCTGTGTGATTCATCAACGGCTGCATCGGGATAGGATTTCACGATGGTCTTGGTTGCCGTTCTTCCAGCTTCATCATTGTCGAGATAGCAATGGATGGAGTCGTATTCTTTCAGGTATGGAAGCAATTCCCTTACCTCGCCAACACCATTCAGGACAAAGAAATCACAAGGCATTTCCACACAAACATCTATTCCTGGCATCCATGCTTCGATGGTTGCATAGGTGAGCATATCAAAGAAGCCCTCAAATACGCAACAATGCTTCTGAGGCGTTTCTCTTGGATAGATGGCTGATATACTTTTTTTACCGATACAACGCTTGTTCAGCTTGTTCCGGGCCTCCATTCCACCTGCTACATTCATGAAGGCTATAGCATAGTAGTGTTTCCCTCGAAGAGAATAATGGACTTCCTTACAGAATCTCTGGGCAACGCCATAGTCAATACGCCGCTGAATGACATAATCACGGAGATAGGGATGAGAAAGCGGTATTATCCTTTCTATGACAGTTTCTTGATTAAGCTGCTCTTCACGTTCCGCTCGTTTACCTTCAATCCAACGCTTCTTGGCTTCTTCCTCTTCAATCCTGGCATTGTAATCTTCATTGAAATCCAGTTTCAAGTCTCTTACCTGCCGTTCAAGAAACGACAATACCTGATGTTCTGACCATGTCGGGTTAAGCTGCTCGACAAGGTTAATGATGTTGCCGCCATTCTTGTAAGTATTGCCAAAGTCACACCATAGGTTCTCGGTGGTATTGACAGCGAATGACGGAGTTCTTTCTGAACGGAGTGGAGAACAGAAGAAATAGTTTTTGCCCTTTCTGATTCCTTCACCATAATTATTGTTTCGTAACCACTGAAGAATGCTGATCGATTTGATTTCATCTATCGTCATAACATATTCAAATTTGTGGGCGCACATGTGCGCGCGCGTATGTAATATATATACCCTTTAAACTTAAACCTTAAACCTGTTCTTCGGTCTCTGGGGCAGAAATATCGAAACTCTCTGATTTATAGACATATCCTTCACCTTCTTTGACAACAATACCTTTGCTTGAAAGAAGTTTAAGTAGATTCTTGATTCCATTCATCCCACGTTTATAACCAGCTGCTTCGTATGCCTGTGAGACAAGCTCCACCAACTCGCTATATTTTGATGGAGAATGTTCCTCAAAGAGCTTGCCTAAAACCTGCTGATGAATCTCATTGTCAAGGCTAACAAGCGACTTTTCTCTTGGTTTGACAACTGTAACTGACATACTGGAATCAAGGACGGGAAGTCTGTCATCATCAATATGAAAGGCAAAAGTGGTAAACTCCTTGTCTCGCATGTGCATGGGTCTTACCTCACTGACACTATTGTTCTGGTTATTCTTGCTGATAATCAGAACCGTCTCAGCCTTATTTTCAAGTTCAGTTCCGATATGTCCGCGAGGGTTGTTGTCATTCTTGTTCAAATGCAAGACAGTATGGATGTGGAGGTCATAGACACTTGTCCATGCCATCAGGACGGTCATCACATCTGTAGCTTCCTTTCCATTGTTGATGTCATACATCAAATCTCGTAAACCATCAATAATGACAAGACCAACACCTTCATACTTACGCAAGGCATAGTCTATGACCGCTATACGCAGCTTGGGCGTATATTCACGAAGTCCCCAGAACATGAGGCGTGGGTCATCTTGTTTAAGAGAAAGACCAGAGAGCTTATAAATGCGTTCAAGAACTGTGTGGCAATGATACTTACTCTGTTCCGTATCGAAATATAGGATATTGCGTTTCCCTTCAGGAAGACAAGCTCGATAATTCAGTACCGTAGTATTTGTAACGGCAGCAGCAACCATTGCAGAGACATTAAACGTCTTTTTGCTCTTTGCCTTACCTGTGGAAGCACTGAAATTACCGAATGTGGCAATAGTACAATCACCAACGAACAGTATCTTTGGTGGAACGGTTATCTCATCACATGCCTTGATGGCTCCTTTGGATAGGTAAGACTCCAGTTCTTCGTCACTGAAGCTGTCTTTGTTGAGCATAGACACTTCGAGTGACGGTTGCTCCAACTGGGTTGGTTGTTCGTCCTGTCGTTTCTTTTTAGCTTTTGGTTCCATCTTGTTCTTTCTTCTTTGTTCTGCGTTTGATGTCTTTGACAGAAATAATGCATCTGTCAAGAAGCTCTACCAGACGGGAGTCGGGAAGGTTCGTACCATCAATGCTGTTCTTCTTTGGAGTTTTCTTTTTCATTGTCGCATGAATCGTTTGGTTCTTGACTGGGAAGTTCACGAATCTCATCTGAGCCACGATTGCCGTTATTCTTTATCCACTTGATAAGTTCTTTCTTCTCAAAGAATATTATCTTGCCACGCGGCTTGAAGTGGGGTATCTCACCATTACAGGTAAGCTTATAGAGCAGACTTTGCGAAATGTCGAGATACTGACACACTTCCTTCATGGTCAGGATGTCTTTGGTAGAGTACAGCGTCTCTTCTATTGATTTGAGACGCTGGTTGATAATGCCTGGATCAAACGTTTTCAATTCTTTGAGCTGCATCTCCAGCAGTTCAATACGTTTCTGTAATAGTTCTATTTCTTTCTTTGCCATATATAAGAGTTTTGAACACGAGGGGCAAGCCCTGAAGTTTATTAAATTGAGTACAAAGGTAGGAGGATAAAATGGTTCACGTCCAGAACGACACTATATACAAATAGTTGTTTCGTGGTTATATAGTTCATTTATTTTCTTTTGCTTGGATTTGTTGACTTTTTAGCGGTTTTATTTCATTTCTACATACCAAAACGACATATCAAAACACGCTTTTATTCCCAATAATTCAGATTTATCCGCATTGTGAAGATAGACTGCACAATGCCAAAATACCTTTGCAGCAAATTCTTAGCAAAATAATGAATAGAATAGAATCAATGAGAGAAATAACAAGATAAAAAGGATATACTTATGTATGTCATATATTCAATTTTTAGTAACATTTTTAATTAACACGAAAAGAAAATGAAACGGTTAAAGAACAACTCCGTCCTCTCTCTTTTTGTGTCCATGCCGCGTAGGCTGTTCCAAGAAAATTGAGACAGAGCTACCTGAGAACGAATCCTGGCAGCTCTACCGTACTGCCTATGAGCAGTACCAGTCAGAAATCCTCAATGGCGAGAAATCTTATTCTCGGTATGTGAATGATTTCATCTACTATCACCTTCCATGTTTAAGCATTCGTGAAGCCGACATCAGACTTCATGTCATGCATGTGTTTGCTCTGAAGGAGCTTCTGGAAGAACGCCGTGACCTTGTAGATGCCTTCTTCTCAAAGGACGTTTTTGAGGAGAAGGACTTTCTTCTAATGGATGCCTTGTTCAATAAAGGAAAGAATCTTGAAGAGCCAGAACCCGTGTGTCTGGCTCATTTCAGTGATGGACAGATAAGTCTCATTACTAACTTCGTCAGGTCAACAAGTCTTTTTAAGTCAGAGGTGACAGAAAACAGCATCAGGGATCTGTTTGAATGTCGGCTGCAAGTTCCTCTTCAGGCAACAGTCAACAGATATGTGGCCATCTTCTTCGGGAAACTACGTGAACATGGACTTCTTCCTTATTCGTGGCAGAAGATTATGGAAAACCACAAACTGGTATCATCGTCTGTCAACAACGAACCTCTACGAGCAAGCCAACTGCGCTGCGGATTATCGCAAGCAAGAGTTGCTAACCTTCGAAAGAAGCCAAACTCTAACATTCTTGACGATGGCATTGGCTTTTATGACAGTTGTGACGTATTTATAAAGAAGTTGAAAGAATGTCTGTAAAATGCAAGCAATCCTATTATCTGCAAATAGGAGGGCTATATAACAACTATATACGGAATCCTATATAGCTGCTATACGCACACTTATGGTTTTTGTGGGCTACCTTTGCGGCAGAATTGAATCTGGCACGAGGGTAGTCCCTCCATGCCCTTACAAAAAATCATAAGTATATGGACGATAATACAACACTTCAATTTTCAGATAAGACTGTCACATTTGAACAGTTCGTTGATATGCTGGCAACAAAAGTTGCATTAAGAATACATCAAGTCGAAAAAGGTCAACTGGAGATAAGTCAAGCTCAGGCTTACAAGTTATTTGGTAGAGCTGATGTTGAAAGATGGGTGAGAAGTGGTAACTTAGAGCCAGTCAGAATATCACCAGGCAAGAAGCGATACAGGCTTATTGACTTACAGAAGTTAGCAAGCATTCAGCAAAACTATCTTCTGGGTAAATAAACAATAAACGAAGAAACTCAGATATGGCACAAGGCTATATCTGAGTTTTTTTATCGGTAAAAAGAAAATACTATGGCACCAGACGCTGATACATCTGAGTGAGGTTCTTGTCAACATTGGTTATTTTGAACTGAACTCTTGTATTTCTCACCTTTTTAGGGAGTAGAGTCACAAGCTTATCCATTATCTGGTCAACATTTGAGAAACCTGTATCTTCGAGAGCACAGAGTTTTTTGCCCATTACATATGCCTCAGCTCGAACATTGTTGTATTTGGAAATCCTCTCGAATGTCTTGCTTTTCTCTCGAGACTTTTCTCTTGACTCCTTGTCTGAGAAGAAAATGAAATCAATAACTTTCTCATTAAGAGTCCATGCTGGTGAATAGTCAATTTTTACATATACTCTTGCCATCCTGTTCATGGAATGGTTCAATCCAAAATCGACCTCAGCCAAAGACGCACCGCATTCATTTTGAGCTATGGTTGCCCAACTATGCCGGAATGCATATAACGATTCCTTATAATTTGGATCCACCTTTTCCCATATCTGCTTAATGCCAATATTCACGTTAGCACAGAAAGAGTCGGAAGTTGACAAACGTTCATGGAATTCGAAAAGCCATGGAGAATCAACATTCTTAGAAAGATACTTTTCAAATGTTGGTTTTAAGAACTCAGGCACACGCACTTCAAAATAACCTTTATCTGAACGAGAGTTTCTTGTTTTACGACGCTCATAGTGGAATATGCCATCAACATATTGCCCTTTCTCAGCATTGAAAATATCCACTGCATTTAGACCGCACATACAGAATGAGATTAAAGCTACATCCTGTCCAAGTTCCATAAGAGGATGGGTGAATCTACTTCTGTCTGGTACGACGTTAAAGAACTTACGTAACATGCTTGCAGAAATAGCACGCTTCTCAGGTATGTCAGCCTTTGGAATAACAATTTTGCCCCAAGGATTCTTGATTTTGATAATGCCAAGTTCCTCATCATTGTATTCCTTCATAGCAGCCTTAAAAACCTCACGAATACAAACAGGGTATTGTTCCTTGCAACGATTGGTCACAGAAAGACTTTCTATCCATCGGTTAAGAAAAGATGAAGTGAGACGCGAGAACATTAGGTCGTCTGTTCCAGCAAAACGTTCCAAATGCTGGAGTGCCCATTTATAGTTACGTGATGTACGTTCCTGTCCTCTGGCTTTCATCTTCTCTATATGATTTCTTGTATATTCTGAAAATGAAAGATCCTTGCCAAACTCCAAAAGATAGTTCATTATCTCACTTGATGACCACGCTGAAGTATCTGAGAGATTAAGTTTGTTGTAGTAATCACTAATCATGAGAGACGTCTGTTGGATAACATAAGGGTCAATGATGTCTTTCTTGTCATCACTGAGTCCTTTGTCATTGACCATCCATGATGTCCTCACGTAGGAGAACTGTCTGTTTTGAGTAATACGGATGTAAACAGGGTACATTCCGTTTTTTGCTCTTGATTTGACGATTGCTTTTAATGTTGCCATAACTGAAAATTATTAGTACATATTATTTTGTGCATTAATTCTTAATCTACATCGTGCCAATGTGACGTTTAAGAGACTACCCAAAACGAGTTCCAGTTTTGTTTGAAAACTCAAGCACCCGATTGTTTTTGGAAAACAGGCACTGATTTTTGGGAAACATACCCCTGATTTTTGGGAAACATTTGCCCCGTTTTCGGCATCTTATTCTGCATTTAGAACGTGCAGAACATGCACAAAAAATTAAGGGCAAGTACCTGTTTCCCAGATACTTGCCCTTTATGTAACTGATTTTCAGCATCTTTCGATTATTCCTCGACCGCTGCCTGCGCGGCAGCCAGACGTGCGATGGGCACACGGAAGGGAGAGCAGCTTGCGTAGTTCATGCCAATCTTAGCGCAGAACTTCACAGAGCTGGGCTCACCACCATGCTCACCACAGATACCGCAGCGGAGCTCAGGACGTACCTCACGACCTTCCTTCACGGCGAACTTGATGAGACGGCCAACACCCTTCTGGTCGAGTACCTGGAATGGGTCAACCTTCAGAATCTTCTTGTCGAGGTATACAGGCAGGAACGAAGCGATGTCGTCGCGGCTGTAACCGAAGGTCATCTGTGTCAGG
>CADCEW010000053.1 GCA_902800585.1 uncultured Prevotellaceae bacterium | reverse complement strand
GGAAGCGCTGTTTAAGTTCCGCAGCCCTAAGGGTATAGATAAGATAGTAAGACTGAAAAGAACAAATTAAGCACTCTTTATGAAGAAAACCATCATCACCATCCTGCTCGCCCTCGTCACTATGACGGGGCAGGCACAGAAAAAGACTGCAGAAGTAAAGGCGGACTCATTACTGTTATTCGTACAAGCTGGCGACAGTTGCATGCGACTGTATAACAGCTTTGAGGCGCTGAAGTATTATAACAGGTCAGTAGCGAACGCTGCTAATAACAGCACCGCCCACTGTTATACTGACAAGAACGCCACTTTCACCCTGAAAGTGCCTGTCTTTCACCCCGTTATAATAGTTCCTTCCCCCATTGGGAAGTATCGGAGCGAACGACAACTGTAAATCATGGGGTCGGTTCTGATACTATTTTAGATTATAACGATATATAGATCGGGAGATTATTAATACAGTTTCATGACACGTACCTGTCCCTCTGTCAGTCCTATCACTTGTTCCAATATCTGGAACACTTTGTTCCAAGCCTTGGAACAAGTTGTTCCAGGGCTTGGAATAACCCCTAAGGAGGCTTTGGAATGAAGTATAGAAGGCATTCG
Organism: uncultured Prevotellaceae bacterium; assembly: GCA_902800585.1. GTDB lineage: Bacteria > Bacteroidota > Bacteroidia > Bacteroidales > Bacteroidaceae > Prevotella. The sequence continues at coordinate 14,225 of CADCEW010000053.1, read as the reverse complement.
CGTAGAAAAGATATGGAATTCACATAGAAAGTGCCTAACATTTACATCGAAAAATGGCTTTTTTCGGGTCGAAAAGTGGCTAAATTCGAGTCGTTTGAACGAAGCAAACGGGTCGTTTGGAGTTATGAAATAAATCTCATTTTACAATAAACAACTTGGAGTTCTTTAGATAGATGCCTGGCTTGAGACGTTTTCCATCCACACGGCGACCTAATAAGTCATAAATGGCAGCCTTATCGGACTGTTCCTGTGTGAACCGATTATGGATGATACCTGTAGGGTCGAAGCCCAGTTGTGTGTCAATCCATGCTAAGCGGTCCTCTATCCATTGGCGCAGGTTTGCAATTTCTTCAGCATAACTTTTTGCCGTGGTTGGTGCCAGAGGGATTTCTTTGTCCCAAATGGGCCATGCCTGATAATTACGGTCACATGCCCCTTCAACGTTCAGTACGTTAACCAACGAGTCAATGAGTGCTGTTATTTGCCCATTGCTATAGTTGCTCAATCGATATTCGGTCCATCGCTCCTTCATGCTGTTCAGGTAGGCTTCGTCTTCAGTCAAACGATCCCACCAGAAAGGCACGGGCGCTTTGTTCATCTGGGCAGCCAAAACCTTACCCTTTTTATACATCCATTCATTGTGGAGAAGATCCTCGGCGATGTTATTACCAAAAGACATATTGAAGTCCCAGAGTGTCGTCTTAAAACGAGGATCTACAGAGTCACGCCGTTTATAGATATTGGTACTCAGACGATAGGCATCAGGATTTAAGGCGAACTCGGAAGAGAGTTGGTAATCGATGAAGGAACCTACATCGATATATTTCCTATAGCCGTCCGTACTGGCAAATTCGTCGCTGTTGAGCGCATCCTCCATGTCATCAAAGCGTTGCTTGATATATGCCACCTGCGCTGGATGGTCAGGCATCATATCATCATATTCAGGGAAACTATATTGCACGGCAATGTCCTTGTCGAACATCTTGTACTTCAAAAAGAAATGCGGCTCATCGTCACGGTCCACTTCCACCAGATAATCGCCCGTCAACTCGTCACCGCTATCGCCTGGCTCGGTCAGGTTCAGACGGTTCTTGCCCTTGCCTGGCTTCTCACAGAGGATGTATACACCATAATAAGTGCCATCGATAATCATCTCGCAGAACTTTGCCTTGGGGATATATTCGAAGTAAGGGCGCGCCAACTGGAACATCATCACGTCACGAATCATGCTACGGTCATGATAAGGTGCTAGCAACACCCAGGAGTTATCCTCGGGCATGCCGAGCAGTTTCACTTTTTCTTTTTTACCATCCACATCGGCTGTCTCCATGGTATTGAAGCCGTAAGGCTTTTTATCGGAGTCGAAAAACGAACTGAAGCCCCTGTACTTGATGGCTACCCAGCCCTCATAGTCCACAGTCTGTCCCTTGTGCGTCACAGTGTCTGCATAGTTCAGCCCCTCGGCATTATTGATAATCTTCATGCGCACTGCCACTCTATAATCCTTATGGATGGCTGTCGTATTCTTCTCCTCGTCACGCGTGTCAATAAAAATAATGGGCAGATTGGTCTTTTCCAACACCACCTCAGTGTTGTAAGGCTTATAGTTATCTGCATCCCAACTATCTGCCTCTATCCCCTGCACGAACGCAAACATGAGGAAGATGATGATATATAGAATCTTCTGCATGATGATTTATTATATTATTCTTTCATCTTCTTCTCATACCAATTCTTTAGGACATAGAAGGCTTTCTTCTTTTCACCATTATCGGAGAAGAGACCTTTGCGATTATAGTAGTCCTGGATGCCGTTAAGGACACGACGAGGCGAACGGAAGTCTTTGAGAATCCAAGGCGTGGTGCCTGCCAGTCCGTCAATCTTCTCAAGCATTGCGATATTCTCACGATAGAGATTCTCCTGAAACTCCTCTGTCCATCGTTGGTTTTTGGGTCCATGCAGCCCATATTTCGCTCCACCACCAAACTCACTGATGATGACTGGTTTATCGTAAGGTATCTCCCACTCCATCTTCGACGCGTCGTTGACATCACGATACCAGCCGATATACTCGTTGAATGAGATGACATCGACATAGGTATTCATATTATCCTGTAGGCGGTTCTTATAATTGGAGGCCGAGGTAACCTCCATCGCCATCGATATCAGACGTGTGTTGTCTAATGAACGTGCCTTTGTAGCAAGTCGGCTGAGGAAAGCGTCACGCTCAGCACTATGCGGCGTCTCGTTGGCGATAGACCAAATGATGACATTGGCACGATTCTGGTCACGACGAATCATATCCGTCAACTGACGCTCTGCATTCTGATAGGTCTGCGGATTCGTCCATGCAATGGTCCAATAGACAGGTATCTCCGACCATACCAACAGTCCCATACGCTCAGCCTCACGCACAGCATACTCATTATGAGGATAATGGGCAAGACGCACGAAGTTACATCCCAACTCCTTGGCCCACGAAAGCAAGGTGTGGGCATCGGCTGTCGAGTTGGCACGTCCACCACCAAAAGGTTTCTCCTCATGGATGCTGATGCCACGCAAGTAGATAGGTTTACCATTAAGCAGTATCTGTTTGCCACATGTCTCAATGGTGCGAAAACCTATCTCGTCTTTCATCACACTACTGCCACCTAAAGATAACGTTACTTGATACAATTGGGGATGATCGGGAGACCATAGTTTCAGTTTTGTATGTTCTACGTAGATTTTACCATTGACACAACCATCATCATCGGTAATGAACTTCTCTTTGATTTTAAGTTCGGGATTTGACAGGAATACTTGTTTCCAAGCCTCCTTGCGATTCAGTTGAACAGAGAAAGATAATTCTTTAGTTTTCAAGTTAGTAAGTCGCAGGCTATAGTTCTCAATATACAATGGTTCTACCTCCACCAACAAGACATCACGCGTAATGCCTCCATAGTTCCACCAGTCGAAGATCTGCGTGGGTACATTCTCTGCACGACGCTTATTATCCACCTTCACAATGACAAAATTATCTCCCTCGTGCAACAGGTCGGTGACGTCAAAATTGAAGGGCGTAAAACCACCTTCATGACGACCTGCTAACTGTCCATTGACATAGACTATCGCCTCGTAGTTGACAGCTCCGAAATAAAGCAACGTGCGATGGTCACCATTGGGTTGCCACTGGAACGAACGTTGAAACCATACCGTTCCCTCATAGAAAAACAGTTGGGAGTCCTGCGTATTCCAGTCGCCTGGCACTTGCATCACTGGTGCTTTATCGAAGTCATACTCTATCAAGTCTTCTGGTTTCTGTGGCTTTGCATTAAGGAAGAATCCATAAGGTGTCGGATTCATACGATAATCGTAATAGCCTTCTTCCTGTACATCTATAATATAATGCCACGCACCGTTGAGAGATGTGGTCTTTCTTGCCTGTACATTGGCTATCTGCGGCACTTCTTCCGCAATGACTGTCCCGATGGCGCAACACCAAAGGAGACACAAAGAAAGGGTTCTTTTCATACACTATTGCTTAGGTTTGTAGGCAAAGGTACAAAAAACTTTGTTTTTTTTGCTAAATAATTAAAAGAAATGAGAGAAATGTGGAAAAAATGAGTATATTTGCAGATGCTTTGTATGCAAACGAGATAACATTTAATAATCATTATAATTATCTTTTTAATTATGAACGACAACAAAATTATGAAAATGGCAGCGGACAATATCCGTATCCTTGCTGCCTCAATGGTTGAAAAAGCAAAGTCTGGTCACCCCGGTGGTGCTATGGGCGGTGCAGATTTCATTAACACGCTGTACAGTGAGTTCCTCGTTTATGACCCCGAGAATCCCGCATGGGAAGGAAGAGACCGCTTCTTCCTCGATCCAGGTCACATGGCTCCAATGTTGTATTCACAACTTGCACTTATCGGTAAGTTCACACTGGAAGACCTGAAGAACCTGCGTCAGTGGGGTTCTGTGACTCCTGGTCACCCCGAGCGTGAGATAGAGCGTGGTATTGAGAATACCTCTGGTCCTCTTGGACAGGGACACTGCTTTGCAGTAGGTGCTGCTATCGCCGCTAAGTTCCTGAAGGCTAAGTTAGGCGACGTGATGGGACAGACCATCTATGCATACATCTCTGACGGTGGTGTACAGGAGGAGATCTCACAGGGCGCTGGTCGTATTGCTGGTAACCTCGGACTCGACAACCTCATCATGTTCTATGATGCTAATGACATTCAGTTGTCTACCAAGACTGAAGTGGTAACCTGTGAGGATACTGCCAAGAAGTATGAGGCTTGGGGCTGGTATGTACAGAAGATCAATGGTAATGATGTTGACCAGATTCGCGAGGCTATCAAGAACGCCCAGAAGGAGACTGCACGTCCAAGTCTGATTATCGGTCACTGCGTCATGGGTAAGGGTGCCCGTAAGGCTGACGGCTCTTCATACGAGAGCAACTGCGCTACCCACGGTGCTCCTCTTGGTGGCGACGCTTATATCAACACCATGAAGAACCTCGGTGCTGATCCTGAGAATCCGTTCCAGATCTTCCCAGAGGTACAGGAGTTGTATGCTAAGCGTGCTGAGGAACTGAAGAAGATTGTGGCTGAGCGTTATGCTGCTAAGGAAGCATGGGCAAAGGCTAATCCTGAGAAGGCTGAGCAGATGAAGGAGTGGTTCAGCGGTAAGGCTCCGAAGATTGACTGGAGCAAGGTAGAGCAGAAGGCTGGCAGTGCTACGCGTAGTGCATCAGCTGCTGTGCTGGGTGTTCTTGCTGAGCAAGTTCCCAACATGATATGCGCATCTGCCGACCTCTCTAACTCAGATAATACCAACGGCTTCTTGAAGAAGACTCACGACATCGTTCGCGGTGATTTTAGCGGTGCTTTCTTCGAGGCTGGTGTAGCTGAGTTGACAATGGCATGCTGCTGTATCGGTATGGCACTGCATGGTGGTGTTATTCCAGCATGCGGTACCTTCTTCGTATTCTCCGACTATATGAAACCAGCCGTTCGTATGGCAGCTTTGATGGAACTTCCTGTGAAGTTCATCTGGACACACGATGCCTTCCGCGTTGGTGAGGATGGACCTACCCACGAGCCTGTTGAGCAGGAGGCACAGATCCGTCTGATGGAGAAACTGAAGAACCACAGTGGTAAGAACTCCGTACTCGTTCTGCGTCCTGCTGATGCAGAGGAGACGACTGTTTGCTGGCGCATGGCTATGGAGAACATCGAGACACCTACTGCCCTCATCTTCTCTCGTCAGAACATCGATATGCTGCCTGAGGGTAACGACTACAACCAGGCAACGAAGGGTGCATATGTAGTGGCTGGCTCTGATGCCGACTACGATGTCATCATGCTGGCTTCTGGTTCTGAGGTATCTACCTTGGAGGCTGGTGCTGCCCTACTCCGTCAGGATGGTATCAAGGTACGTATCGTCAGTGTTCCTTCTGAGGGTCTGTTCCGCAGTCAGTCCAAGGAATATCAGCAGAGCGTACTGCCTGCTGGCAAGAAGAAGTTCGGACTCACCGCAGGTCTGCCTGTCAACCTCGAAGGTCTTGTAGGTGCCGATGGTACTGTATGGGGTCTTGAGAGTTTCGGTTTCTCTGCTCCTTACAAGGTGCTTGACGAGAAACTCGGTTACACAGGTCAGAATGTTTACGAACAAGTTAAGAAACTGTTGGCGTAATGGAGATAAAGACAGTTGGAGTAGCCTGCGACCATGCAGGCTACCCTTTAAAGAAATTCGTGCTTCAGTATCTGGAGGAAAAGGGTTATCCCTATAAAGACTATGGTACATGGAGCGATGCCTCCGTTGACTATCCCGACTTCGGTCATGCACTGGCTGAAGGTATCGAGAGTGGCGAGGTATATCCAGGCATTGCCATCTGTGGCAGTGGCGAGGGTATCTCTATCACTTTGAACAAACACCAGCAGGTGCGCGCAGGATTGTGCTGGATTCCCGAGATTGCCCATCTTATCCGTCAGCATAATGATGCCAATGTACTGGTAATGCCAGGACGTTTCATCGATAACAATATGGCACGAAAGATTATGGACGAGTTCTTTACGGCCACCTTTGAAGGTGGACGTCATCAGAAGCGCGTCGATAAGATACCGGTTAAGTAAGCGGCACACATATCCGCACAGCGTTCACCATCAACGCCAGCGGAGACGATGCCTCCTGCATAACCAGCGCCCTCACCGCAGGGAAAAAGACCTTGAATACGGACATGCATCAGCGTGTCCGTATTTCTTATGATACGGACTGGTGACGAGGTACGTGTCTCTACACCTATCATAACAGCTTCGTTGGTCAGGAAACCATGAGCATGTTTTCCGAAAAACTTAAAACCTTCCTGTAATCGTTTGGTAATCATCTCAGGCATCCAGAAATGCAGGGGTGAAGAAATCAATCCAGGTGCATAGGAACTCTTAGGCAGGTCGTAACTCAAGCGATTGTTGACAAAGTCTGCCATCCGTTGGGCAGGTGCTGTCTGGCGCATATTCCCTTGTTGCCAACAGTTTTGTTCCAGTTGTTCTTGGAAGGCCATCACTTTCAAGGCGTCGTTTTCCGTTATACCGTTATCACGGGATAACGTAATATCGTCAGAAACATCCTCCGGGCGGATTTCCACCACCATGCCGCTATTGCTCCATTGTCCACCACGATTCGAGGGCGACATGCCATTGACTACAATCTGTTGCTTATCCGTAGCAGCAGGAATGACAAAGCCGCCTGGACACATACAGAAGGAGTAAACACCACGACCATTAACCTGAGTAACAAAAGAATACTCGGCAGCAGGCAGGTATTTTCCCCTACCTTGTTTGTTATGATACTGTATCTGGTCAATGAGCATCGACGGGTGTTCTAAGCGGACACCCACAGCAATACCCTTTGCTTCAAGTTCTATCTTCGATTCCGCCAAGTAGCGGTAGACATCTCTTGCACTATGACCTGTGGCAAGAATGACGGGACCGCGAAATTGAGAATTGACAATTGACAATTGAGAACTGACTTCTGCCTCGATACCGATGACGCTGTCACCATCAATAAGCAAGCGTGTCATCTTCGTTTGGAAATGAACCTCACCACCACAACGAAGGATGGTATTACGCATATTCTCAATGACACGTGGCAACTTATCCGTACCAATATGCGGGTGGGCATCGGCAAGGATATTCGTGGAAGCACCATGCTGACAGAACACATTCAGAATCTTCTCGATATTACCCCGTTTCTTACTGCGAGTATAGAGTTTGCCATCTGAATAAGCACCAGCACCACCCTCTCCGAAACAATAATTGCTTTCAGGGTCTACCTGCTGCGTCTTTGTTATCAGGGAAAGGTCTTTCTTACGTTCATGCACATCCTTTCCACGCTCTAAGACAATAGGACGCAAGCCCAACTCTATCAGTCGTAAGGCGGCAAAGAGTCCACCAGGACCAGCTCCTACGACGATGACCTGTGGACGACCAGAGACATCAGGATAGTCTGTATGCCGATACGCATCATCCTCAGGCATTTCGTTGATATAGACACGGACACGTAAGTTGACAAAGATGGTACGTTGACGTGCATCGATACTCCGACGAAGGATGCGCAGATGTGTGATAGTACGGACATCAAAGCCTTTTTCTTCCGCAAGATAATCTCGAAGTGACTGTTCGTTGGCAGCCACTTGCGGAAAGACTCTGATATCGTATTCCTGTGTCATTCTGCATCAAGGAGATCGTGAATCTCCTCAATCTCATCTTCATCGAACCACTTGGAGAGTCTTTTCTTTGCCTTCTCCTGTATCTCAGGGTCAACCTCTGTCCATACCTTCTTCAATACATAAATCAGAACGGCAAGGTCGTCAGAAAGTCCAACAATAGGAATAGCATCTGGCAATACATCCAACGGGCTAATCATATAGCCCAAGGCACCGATAATCATTGCCTTGTTGGTCTTACTCACCTTGTCACTCTGTAAGGTATAATACAAAATGAGTGACGCATACACTAGTTTGGAGCCTGCCCGTTTAGCAATACGGGAAATCTTCTCAACGAAATCCGATTGAGAAAATTTGTTGGCATAACTCATAAAATCAGGTAGTTCCATATTCTATACTATTTATTGATTTTGCTTATATCGTTTTCGTTTACCAAAATTATAGCCGACATAGATATTCAGATTGCCAAAGATATTATTGGCAGAGAAACGGTCCTTGTGATAATTATAGTAACGGATGATGGCATTAGCTCCCGCATACCACTGGGTGTTATTCCAAACAACGCCAAAACGACCAATACCATCGACATTGAAGTTACGGAAGTCAAAGCCTCGATCTTCATTCGATAACGTCTCACCACGAGAATTCTTATAGGACAAAGCCAGTGACAGACTCGCACAGAACAGGCAATTCTTGGCAAAGACCCAGTTGTAAGCATAGCCTACCGAGCCACTCACATCAAAATACTTAACCTCATTGAACATCAGACTGCTGTCGAGTTTGATGTCCGATATCTCTTGTGCTTCTTCTACCAGTTTCTCCAGTTTATCGTGATCGAAGGTAAGGGTATGTTCCAAATAGCCTAAACCAGCCATCCACGAGCCACAACTAATCTTCTGACAGGTACTCTGGGCAAAAGCGGCAGGATAAGAGAAACGTTTGTGATTGAAGATATAATAGACATTGACACCTGTAATACCTACTTTCAGACCATCAAAGGAACGTCCTTCCAAGAAGTCATCCTTGAAACGATCTCCTAAGTCTACATCACGTATCTTATAATCACTACCTGTACGACGCCAGAAAAAGTCGACACCAACCTGTGCGGCATACAAGCTAAACTCCAAACCTTGTTTATTCGAACCGAAGTTCAGGTTCTTCAAGTCAAAGGTATATCCGAAGAACAACCATCGCCATCCGAAATAGGGACCAGCTTTCCAACTGGGTTCTGGAGCAAAGGTCAGTTTTTGGTTGTGTTGTCCATCTGACGCTAACTTATAGATATCATAGTTATAAGTAGCCTGTAACATCGCTGACCAGTTATAATGCTGGGGCTCCACATAGTTCTCGTCTATTTCGGCAAAGTTACGAAGGGTGCGTTTCAACCAACTCTCTTTCTTTGGTTTCTCCACCTCAAGGGAATCATCAGCACGTGCTTCTATTCCCAGGCCTAACAACAATATGACGATATATATATATTTCAAACTATCAGAATTTTCCTAAGATACGATCCATTGCCCAGTTGACTGGCGTTGCCGATACACTGGTACACTCACAGATACCGATACCCTGCAGATGCTCAATAACATTCTTGATCAAGGGATACTGCACATACGGCGGATTAGGTACTGTGATTTTCTGGGTACCCTCACTGGTATGCAGTTTTATCGGGGCATAGTCGAATACCGAGAAACTCACGGAGCCTTGGTCGCCAATCAGTTCTATACGGTCTTCCCGTGCCGACTCATGGGCGACAAAACACCAAGAGCCACTACCAGGCAGTCCGTTTTCAAACTGGAAACAAGCACTCACGCTGTCTTCCGCATTATAGAGTCCTCCCCTATTGGCACGAATACCACGAGCCTCAACAATCACTCCGAAGATATCTTGCAATAAGTCTAACTGATGGGGAGCCAAATCATAGAAATAACCACCACCGGCTATATCTGGCTGTAAGCGCCAAGGCAGTTCTTTCTGTTTCGTGTAATCCAGTTCACGAGGAGGCACTGCAAAGCGCACATGCACATTCACCATCTTACCGATAATCCCGTTATTCACAATATCTTTGACTTTCTGGAAATAAGGGAGATAACGGCGGTAATAAGCCACAAAACAAGGGATGCCTGTCTCCTCACTGATACGATTGATACGGGCACAGTCCTCATAAGAAGCTGCAAGGGGCTTCTCCACATAGACAGGTTTACCTGCCTTCATGGACATGATAGCGTAGGTAGCATGACTGGATGGTGGTGTGGCCACATAAACAGCATTGACATCTGGGTCGTCAATCAGTTCCTGTGCATCTGTATACCATTTGGGAATTCCACGCTTAACAGCATAAGTGCGGGCACGCTCCTCCGTACGGCTCATCACAGCAACCACAGTGGAGCCTTCCACTTCCGAGAAGGCTGGTCCACTTTTGATTTCCGTGACCTCACCGCAACCGATGAATCCCCATTTTAATTCCTTCATGCTTGATTCGCTTTACAATAAACCTTTGGTACTGGGCAACTCGTAGTGATAGATGTCACGACGTACTGCCATCTTCAGTGCACGAGCAAGCGCCTTGAAGATACCCTCTATCTTATGGTGTTCATTGTCTCCTTCCGCCTTGATATTCAGATTCATCTTGGCAGCATCGCTGAGACTCTTGAAGAAATGCAGGAACATCTCCGTAGGCATCTCTCCAATCTTCTCACGATGGAACTCAGCATCCCATACCAGCCATGGACGACCTCCGAAATCGAGGGCGACACTGCACAGGCAGTCATCCATCGGCAGACAATAACCATAACGCTCAATGCCTCGTTTATCACCCAACGCTTTCAGGATACACTCACCTAATGCAATAGCGGTATCCTCGATAGTGTGGTGTTCATCCACCTCCAAATCGCCTTTGGTATGTATTGTCAGGTCCATCATACCATGCTTGCCAATCTGCTCCAGCATATGGTCAAAGAACCCCAACCCTGTAGAGATATCACACTTGCCTGTACCATCCAGACATACTTTTATCTCTATATCTGTCTCCTTAGTGGTCCTCTTCACTTCCGCATAACGCTCTCCGGCAAAGAGTGTCTCCGTAATCTTATCCCAACTGCCTACCTGCAGGAACTTACATCCGATATTCTCTGCAAAGCGACGATCCGTATCACGATCACCAATCACATAACTATCGGCTATATCATACTCGGGATTATTCATGTATTTTTCCACCAATCCTGTATTCGGCTTACGAGTGGGGGCATTATCCTCTGGGAAATGGGAATCGATAAGGATATCATCAAACTCCACACCTTCTCCTTTCAGGGTCTGCAAGATGAAGTTCTGGACAGGCCAAAAGGTATCTTCAGGAAATGCATCCGTCCCCAGTCCGTCTTGATTGCTGACCATCACCAACTCAAAGTCGAGACGCTGGCGTATGAATACGAGGTTACGAATGACGCCCTCTACGAACTTCAGTTTCGCAAAAGAGTCAATCTGCTCGTCGGCAGGCTCTTCTATGATAGTGCCGTCACGGTCGATAAATAGTATTCTTTTCATATCTTTAGTTTATTTTTCTCTTGTTCGTAACGCTCTATGGAGCCATACATGTAATAGCAGACCAATAGCAGCGGCATATACAGATATACCAGTACAAAGCCTGTCAAGAAGAAGGTGACGATGGTCAGAAGGTTCGCATAATCAGGCATACCCAACGGATCTCCATTCAGGAATCCCTCTTGTGCCATCACATTCGCCTGTGTCAAAACGATGGCAGGCAAACAGAATATACCCATCAGGATACTTATGATGATACCACCTATCAAACAAGTTGTGAAGATATGTCCCCAATGACTCAGTCCTATTCCATATGCCTTTGAGAAGACGGAGAAATAGCCTCCTTTGTTCAGGATATATTTCATAGCCACATAGATCAACGGGAAGGATAACAGCACTATAAACAGCGTAGCAATCAATGCGGTAACCTCCAAAGTAATTGGTGCAAGGGCGACATATTTTAATAACACGTAAATCACCCCTGCTATCACCAATACAGGTATCAAGATGACAAGCAAACTAAAGAGATAACCCTTTAAGGTACGTCCCATCAGTTTCGTACGCACACCAAACCATTTACGGGGCACCGTCATCTTATCAGTATCTTGATGTTCCTTCAATTTATTCAATACGGTGGCGAAGGTAAATGCCTCTACAACAATATACAACAGTGTTAAGACGATGAAGATACCACCTATTATCAGGTATTCCTCTGCTATTTCTCTGGCCAACAGTTGATGCTGCACCAAAGTCTGTTTCATAATCTCAGCCGTGATGGCAGGTAGTTTTATCGCACATAAGGTTCCTAATGCAGCAAAAACAGCCGCATAAATCAAAGCCATGATCCATGATGCTTTGAAAAATAGGCGAAACTGAGTAAAATATAGACCAAAGCCAGCAGAGATGACACTCCGATAACTACGGTTCTTGTATAACGTATATTCCATTTGCAAACGAATTTATCTGCAAAAGTAGTAAAAAGTGAGGGAAATGCAAAGAAAAATATAATTTTTCTTCTTTTGCGACCTATCGCTTCAGAATGACATAGATGATAACAGGAGCCCCCATGATAGGCGTAACGGCATTCAAAGGAATGACTCCACTCTCCCCTGGAAGGATGGTAATGAGATTACACAAAAGGGCAATCACAGCACCCATAAGAATCGTTGCCGGGAGTAAAGAACGATGGTTGTCTGTCGTCAATAACAGACGGGCAATATGAGGTACAGCAAGACCGATAAAGGCTACAGGACCGCAGAATGCAGTGGTGATAGCCGTCAAGATTCCTGTGACGATTAACAGCCAGTTACGTACCTTGATGATATTAATACCTAGATTCTCCGCATAACGATCGCCCAACATCAGCGCATTCAGGGGTTTGATGAGCATCAGGCTTCCCGCGAGTCCTAACAGGGTGATACTGGCAAACACGGGCATCATCTTCATCGACACACCACCAAAGGAGCCTAAGCCCCACACCATATAGGAGCGGACACCCTCGTCCGTGGCGAAGAAGTTCAACAGGGAGATGGCAGAGTTGGAGATATAACCTATCATGATACCGATAATCAACAGCATCACATGATTACGGACAATGGTAGAGAAAAAGAATATCAGCATCATCACCAACATCGCACCAATAAAGGCAGCCACTAATACGGCGACAAAACCCGATAGACTGACAGAACCTGCAGAGATGCTGCCTCCCAAAAACAGCATGACCAGAGCGACGCCCAACCCTGCTCCACTGTTGATACCAAATATACTCGGACCTGCTAACGGATTACGGAAGGCTGTCTGTAACATCAGTCCACTGGCAGCCAAAGCACCACCGCATAGGATGGCTGTCAATGCCTGTGGCAAACGGGAATTCAGGATAATATACTGCCACGATGGCTTCACGTCATCCTCGCCCAAGAGAATACGGAAAGTATCCTCCACAGGGATGGAGATAGAGCCCATCACCAAGTTAAGGATGAAGAGCGCAAAGATGACGAAAGTCAGTCCGAGGCAATAGAGTGTTCCTTTACTCATTCAGTTTCTGATAATAACGCAAGGGAGCCTTGTGAGGGATGTTGGGATGAATAATCTGGATGAAGTCTCTCAACAGCCAGTCGGGACGGAAAGGAGTCTCCTCATAGAACAACGATTTCTCCACATTACAGCCATAGACATTTCTGTCGGCAAACGACTGTAACTGCTGATAACCGCGATACTCACTAAGCAGTTCCTGATAATTCTGGATATGGTCACTATTATAACGATAGAGCCATATCTCTGCACTGCCAGCCTTTTCCAACACGGCCTCGAAAGGCAAGGAAACACTGCCGCTATGTATATCATCAGCCCAAGGATATTCAGCACCAGCATCCTGTATCATCTGTCCGATGGTACTATGGCCTCCTGGCACATACCAGACGGAGCCCACCATTTTGTCTATCAGCACGGACCTACCCTTGCCTGCCTTCGCTGCCTCTTCCTTTAAAGCGCGATAGTTCTTGTCAACCTCGGCAAAGAGACTGTCTGTCTTTTGTTCTTCGCCAAAGAGCATCCCATAGAACTTCATCCATTCTGCACGTGCAAGCGGCGAGTTTTCCATATACTCGGCACACTCCACCAAAGGAATGTCAATATCCTCCACTTTGCCATAGCCGCCGCTGTTCTCAAAGGGAGAAAGCAGAATCACCTCCGGCTTCACATCAATAATCTTCTCCACCACAGGACTCAGTCCGTTACCGCAGTCGGCAATAAGTCCTTTTTTTACCTGTTCATGGATATAAGGTACCTTGATATATTGGAGGTCTGCGACACCTACGATATTCTCCCCATGACCAATCGTTGTCAGCAAAGCACAATGCACTGTCGTAAACACGGCAGCACGCTCCACTGGCGTACGAATCACAGTACCATGCGGATGATGCGCAGGTAATTCTTTCTCTCGCGGCACCAACAGATAAGTATGCAACAC
>CADCEW010000052.1 GCA_902800585.1 uncultured Prevotellaceae bacterium | reverse complement strand
TCGTCCTCGCTGGGCTTACGACCCTCTTCCTCCTCGGTATTGGGGTTAGTACCTTTTACTACCTCAACATCTACAGGAGCGGGAAGGAAAGCACATACATAGTCAAGCAGAGGCTGTACACCCTTGTTCTTATAGGAAGAACCGCAGATCATAGGAGTGCACTCCATAGCGATGGTACCCTTACGGATAGCAGCGATAATCTCTTCCTCTGTGATAGAGTTAGGATCATCGAAATACTTCTCCATCAGTGCCTCGTCATACTCAGCAGCAGCCTCAAGCAGTTTGTTACGCCACTCATCGCACTCATCAACGAGGTCAGCAGGAATATCCTCAATATCATACTCAGCACCCATGGTCTCATCGTGCCACAGGATAGCCTTCATCTTGATGAGGTCAACCACACCCTTGAAGTTCTCCTCAGCACCGATAGGTACCTGGATGACCACGGGGTTTGCTCCAAGGATGTCACGCATCTGCTGTACCGTCTCGAAGAAGTCAGCACCAGAACGGTCCATCTTGTTCACGTAACCGATACGTGGAACATTGTATTTGTCAGCTTGACGCCATACGGTCTCCGACTGAGGCTGTACACCATCAGCGGCAGAGTATGTAGCGACAGCACCATCAAGTACACGCAGAGAACGTTCTACCTCTGCAGTGAAGTCAACGTGTCCCGGAGTATCAATGAGGTTTATCTTGAACTCTTTGTCGTTCCACCTCCAATTACAAGTAGTAGCGGCAGAAGTAATCGTGATACCACGCTCCTGCTCCTGGGCCATCCAGTCCATCGTAGCAGCACCATCGTGTACCTCACCAATCTTGTGTGTCTTACCCGTATAGAAAAGGATACGCTCCGACGTTGTGGTCTTACCAGCGTCGATGTGCGCCATAATACCTATATTACGAGTTAAATGTAAATCGCGATTTGCCATTTTGTTTTTTCCTTTTTACTTTTTACCTTAACTAATACTTAAAATCTGAAGTGAGCAAATGCACGGTTAGCCTCAGCCATACGGTGCATGTCCTCCTTACGCTTGAAGGCACCACCCTGGTTGTTGAAAGCATCCATAATCTCGGCAGCGAGTTTGTCAGCCATAGACTTTCCACTACGCTTACGAGCAAAGTTAATCATGTTCTTCATGGAGATACTCTCCTTGCGGTCAGGACGAATCTCAGTAGGTACCTGGAAGGTAGCACCACCGATACGACGACTCTTCACCTCCACTTGTGGAGTGATGTTATCAAGAGCCTGTTTCCAAATCTCAAGGGCAGACTTCTCCTCGTCCTTCATTTTAGCCTTGACAATCTCAAGGGAGTTGTAGAAGATCTCATAAGAGATAGACTTCTTACCACTATACATCAGATGGTTCACAAACTTTGACACCTTAGTGTCGTTGAAGACTGGATCTGGCAAGATCACACGCTTCTTGGGTTTTGCTTTTCTCATTTTTGTTTTTGAATTAATGTCTGCTTGGGGCTGTTCTTTCTTGTTCTTCAACGCTCTCACGTGAGCATTTACTCAACCTATCTCGTAACAATCCAGCAAAACGGTTTTTTCTTTCTTGTTTGATGTATGGCGGCTTACCCGCCACATTTGTCCTCTCGGCTTACTAACCTTCTCCGGTTATTACTTCTTAGCCTTTGGACGCTTGGCTCCGTACTTAGAACGACGCTGAGTACGGCTTGCAACACCGGCAGTATCTAATGTACCGCGAACGATGTGATAACGTACACCGGGGAGATCCTTTACACGACCGCCACGCACCAGCACGATAGAGTGCTCCTGCAGGTTGTGTCCCTCTCCGGGAATGTAACTGTTGACTTCCTTCTGGTTAGTCAAGCGAACACGGGCTACCTTACGCATAGCCGAATTAGGCTTCTTCGGGGTCGTTGTGTAGACACGTACACAAACACCGCGACGCTGGGGACATGAGTCCAGCGCGGGTGATTTGCTCTTGTCAACGAGCACCTTTCTGCCTTTTCTTACCAATTGTGAAATTGTAGGCATAATTGTTTGATTTTTAAATTATTATATTATATGTATATATTCAACTTGACATAGTGCGCCCTAATCACAGGTCGCTTTTGGGCTGCAAAGGTACAAACTTTTCGGAAATCCACCTAATTAATAAGATAAGAAAAAACACTTACCTTATGAAAATTAACATAAAATAAGTGTTTTAAAGATAATTAACCACTTTTAAGCTTCTCCCTTACCCACATTAAAGGGTGAAATGGTACGTGGCTCTTGGTTGGGAATCTTAATCGGACCGAACTCATGCTCATATCTCATGATGTTCTCCTGCAGTGCACCAAGCAGTCGTTTGGCATGCTCAGGAGCCAGTATTACACGGCTTCTCACGGGTGCCTTCGGCATCCCAGGCATCACTCTTGCAAAGTCTATCACGAAGTCACTACTGGAGTGTGAGATGATAGCGAAGTTAGCATACTCGCCCTGTGCCACATCTTGTGGCAATTCCAGTTGCAGTTGTCCCTGCTGTCCCTTTTTCTCGTTGTTGTCCATACCTTATAAATATATATTAGTCTTTCATCAATTATTGTATATTTACCTCCGACGAATACTGAACGTGAAGGTGCGATCCTGATAGGGAACCCGATAAGGAGGCAAGGCGAGTCCCCAGGTACTCCAGCTATTGACTCCACCCACACCAGCATGTGCGCCATCGATACAGAGGTTGGTGTATTTCGACATAGGCACCTGTGGGGAATGACGCTGTGATTTCTGACCATTCGGCTCATCAAGGTCCTCAATGGCATAATGGAGGGCGGAAACAGAGAACGGCTCATCAGCCTCGATACGCATACCCTTACCTGCGGCTGTCATCTGGTACCACCAACGAACATCCGTCTTCAGCCCAGTCTCCTGCGGACGGATATAGGGATAGAACTGCTCATCGGCCGTCAGGTTATAGATGCCAATACGCTGTGACAGCTTGCGATCAGGATAGTTCTCGACGGGTCCGCGACCATAGTACGCACTGCAGTCCATGTCGTAAGGCAGTTGCATCACCATGCCGAAACGCGGCATCCATGGCTGCTTCGTTTCTTTGTCTGTCTGCATCTGCTCCATCACCTTAACGCTCCCATCACCATGAATACTATAGGTGAGCGTCAGTTTCGCCTTCACGTCAGGCATGTCATAGACAGCAGTAACCTCTACACACGGCTGTGGTTTCTTCACTTTCTCTACTTGGAAAGTCGTCATAGTCAGTGTAGGATTCTTCCATACCTTATTATCTTTCTGGAACTGAGCGCCCAACTCATTATCAGTAAGCGCGCGCCAGAAATTAGGGCGCAATGTACCGCCCTCAGCCATAAATCGTTGTCCGTCCACCGTATAAGCTACCATGTAGCCGGTGCGTTTGTCAAACTGGATATTGACGGCATTATTGGAAACAATCAGCAAACTATCATGCTTGTTGTTCTTCACTTTGAGTGAGGGAAGTTTACCTGTTGTTTCTTCATGGGCTAATGCCCCAGCCTTCACTGTGAACTGCTGATAGGCAATAGTCTGTCCTGCGGATATCAACGGCTCTGCCTCCTTCAGTTTATAGTCGACATTCAACAGGAACTCCCCTTCCCCTTCGCAACTGCCAATTGGCAGCATCACGTCCGTAGTAGCCTGAGGCGCACAGTCTATCTGTTCCACCTGTCCTGTCCTTACTATGATGCCATTGCACAGCAGTGCCCACTCCAAGCGATAGTTGCTGAGGTCACGGAAGAAATACTCATTACGAATGCGCAACATACCATGTTTGATGTCGACAGGTTCTGTCCAAATGTTTTGATACTCATATCCTGTCTCAAACATATGGGGATTAGGCACACGATCTGGGCTGACCAATCCGTTACAGTTGAAGTTATTGTCTGACGCATCGTATTTGTTATAGTCGCCGCCATAGGTATAGATATCACGTCCTTCTTTATCTTTGCCATGCAGACCCTGATCGACGAAGTCCCAGATGAAGCCGCCCTGAAATTTCGGATATTTACGTACCAAATCCCAATACTCCTTCATACCACCACCAGAATTACCCATAACGTGGTTATACTCACATTGAATAAGCGGTTTCTGTTTCCTATTGTCCTTCGCATAGCCCTCACAATGGATCTGTGCCATATACATCGGACAGAATATATCCGTATTAGCACCCTCACCTGCCGCCTCATACTGGATAGGACGACTGGGGTCCTGTTGCCTGATCCACTGATAGGCAGCGGTAAAGTTCTCGCTATCGGCTGTTTCGTTACCAAGACTCCAAATGATGACACTGGGATGGTTGAAATTCACGGCAATGTTATGCTGATTACGCTCCACTATCTGCTTCCTGAAGATAGGATCCTTTGAGGGCGAGGGGTTTTGATAAAGGAAACCATGACTCTCCTGATTTGCCTCAGCCACCAAATAGATGCCATACTCGTCACAGAGGTCGTACCACAGAGGATCGTCCGGATAGTGACAAGTGCGCACAGCATTGATATTAAAACGCTTCATCAACTCAAGATCCTGAATCATACGTTCGCGAGAGACAACGTAGCCTCCATCAGGATCCATCTCATGGCGGTTAACACCTTTAATATATATAGGTTTGCCGTTGACAAGTAACTGAGAGTCCTTAATCTCCACCTTGCGGAATCCCACCTTCTGACTCGTAACTTCGTTACCATATTCTATCATCAGTCTATAGAGATACGGAGTCTCTGCCGTCCACTTTTGGGGATTTTTTACCTGCAACGTCACACAACCTTGTTTGGGCTGGGTCTCCTGCCAGGTCTTGATTGTCTCCGAAACAACCTCTTTTCCTGTGGTATCAAGCAGCCTGAGACGTGCATTCGACTTACCGACAGCCCATATCTTCACATTGAGGGTACCATCCTCATAATTGTTCACTAAATCGGGAGTAATACGGATATCCTGGATATGTTCCTTCAAGTCTTGTGCATAGAGATAGCAAGAACGCCCTACTCCACTCAAACGCCAGAAATCCTGGTCCTCATGATAGGAACCGTCGCACCAGCGGAACGTCTGGAAGGCAATGAGGTTTTCACCAGTATGGACATAGCGAGTGATATCAAACTCGGCGGCAATCTTGGAATCTTCCGCATATCCCACATATTGACCATTAACCCACAGATAAATATTCGACGTAACAGAACCAAAATAGGCAATTATCTGTTTACCGTTCCAGTCGGCAGGGATAGTTATCGTGCGACGATAAGAGCCGACATGATTATCCTTGATAGGTACCTCTGGCGGGTTATTCTTGAAGTGACCACGCCAAGCAAAGCCCACATTTACATACTCTGGGTCACCAAAGCCATTCAATTCCCACATCCCAGGGACAGGAATGGTCGTCCATCCCTGCTCTATATAGTCTGTACGATAGAAATCTGTAGGACGCTGGTCTGCACGTTCCACCCAGAGAAAATGCCATGTGCCGTCCAAAGAGATACTATTAGTATGGGGGAATGTTGTATGTACTGGATAGCGGTTGGCATCATTAACCTGTAAGTCATACCACTCCGTCATCGCTGGTTGCTGGGCTGAGGCAGATAATACTATTCCTGCCATCATAAAAATCTTTAAGTACTTCTTCATAGGTTCCCTGTTATTACTATGCGACAAAGGTACAAAGAAAAAATGAAAAAAAGAAAAAACCGCCATTGCATTTTACTGCAACAACGGTTTTTCCTTCATATAGATAGGTATTTTTTCCTATTCTTCTAGAACAGACTCCTCTGCAAAGTCGAGGACGTTCTTCTTATTTGCCTGCATACGCTCGTACTCTTCCTTCGAACCAACGATAATCTTGTCGAACTCACGAAGACCTGTACCTGCAGGAATGAGGTGACCAGCAATCACATTCTCCTTCATGCCCTCTAAGGTATCCACCTTACCACGGATAGCAGCCTCGTTGAGAACCTTTGTTGTCTCCTGGAAGGAAGCAGCAGACATGAATGACTTGGTCTGAAGAGCAGCACGGGTGATACCCTGCAGAATCTGTGTAGATGTGGCAGGCACAGCATCACGTACCTGAACGACTTTCAAGTCACGGCGTTTCAGCATAGAGTTTTCATCGCGTAACTTACGAGCTGTTACTATCTGACCCTTCTGCATATTCTCAGAATCACCGGCATCGATGACCACTTTCTTACCCCAGATACGGTCGTTCTCTTCATTGAAATCGAGTTTATCGACAATTTCCTGCTCAAGGAAGGAGGTATCTCCTGGATCGTTAATCTGTACTTTACGCATCATCTGACGAACGATAATCTCAAAGTGTTTGTCGTTAATCTTCACACCTTGCAGACGATATACATCCTGTACCTCATTGACGATGTACTCCTGTACAGCCGTCGGGCCCTTGATAGCAAGGATATCGGCAGGTGTGATGACACCGTCAGAGAGTGGAGTACCAGCACGAACAGCATCATGCTCCTGAACCAGAATCTGCTTAGACAACGATACGAGATACTTACGCTGCTCACCTGTCTTTGAGGTAACAACAATCTCACGATTACCACGCTTTACCTTACCCATCGTAACCTCACCATCAATCTCAGAGACGATAGCAGGATTACTTGGATTACGAGCCTCAAACAACTCTGTAACACGAGGCAGACCTCCGGTGATATCACCACCCTTAGCAGCAGCACGTGGAATCTTCACAAGGGTCTCACCTGTCTTGACAGTCTGACCGTCTTCAACAACAACGTGACCACCTACAGGGAAGTTATAGGTTCCAATAACCTCACCGTCAGTTCCAATAATGTCACAGGTAGGAACCTTCGATTTATCCTTTGACTCGGTGACGATCTTTTCGGTCAAGCCTGTTGTATCGTCAGTCTCAGCACGGAAGGTAACACCCTCGACAACATCATGGAACTTAAGTGTACCAGCATATTCTGTTACGATGACAGCATTAAATGGATCCCACTGGGCAATCTTGTCACCCTTCTTAACTGTATCACCAGCCTTGAAGTAAAGAGAAGAACCATAAGGTACATTCATCGTAGAAAGAACTATCTTGGTATGTGGATCCACAAAGCGGACCTCACCCAGACGGCTGACAACCATCTCGCATTCGCGACCATCCTCATCGAAAGGAACGGTACGAACTTCCTCAAGTTCCAGCATAGAGTCGTTCTTAGCCACAATGCTGGCATTGGCAGCAGCATTAGCTGCCACACCACCTGCGTGGAAGGTACGAAGAGTTAACTGTGTACCTGGCTCACCGATAGCCTGTGCGGCAATCACACCGACAGCCTCGCCTTTCTGTACCATACGACGGGTAGCAAGATTACGTCCGTAACACTTCATACAAACACCGTGTTTAGACTCACAGGTGAGTACGGAACGAATCTCAACACTCTCAATGGGAGAGTCCTCAATGGCCTGTGCGATAGGCTCTGTGATCTCTTCTCCGGCAGCCACAATCAACTCGCCAGTAGAAGGATGGATAATATCATGTACAGAAACACGACCGAGAATACGCTCATAAAGCGTTGAAATAGTCTCATCACCATTCTTCAGGGCAGTGCAGACCAAACCACGGAGCGTTCCGCAGTCTTCTTCTGTAATAATCACATCATGGGATACGTCAACCAGACGACGGGTCAGATAACCTGCATCAGCCGTTTTCATAGCGGTATCAGCAAGACCCTTACGGGCACCGTGTGTAGAGATGAAGTACTCCAATACTGACATACCCTCCTTGAAGTTAGACAGAATCGGGTTCTCGATAATCTGAGCACCTTCAGCACCTGCCTTCTGAGGCTTAGCCATCAGACCACGCATACCAGACAACTGACGAATCTGATCCTTACTACCACGAGCACCAGAGTCAAGCATCATAAATACGGCATTGAAGCCCTGATCTGCCTCTGTCATCTCTTTCATCAACACATTACCCAAGTCATTATTAATATGGGTCCAAGTATCAATAACCTGATTATAACGCTCGTTGTCAGTAATGAATCCCATGTTATAGTTCTCGGTAATCTGCTGTACCTCGGCATTACCTTTCTCTACCAGTGCCTTCTTAGACTCAGGGATGATAATATCGTCAAGGTTGAATGACAGACCTGCCTCATAAGCCATACGGTAACCGAGGTTCTTAATACCATCAAGGAACTCACATGCCTCAGCAAATCCTACATTCTTAATGACATCGGCAATGATGTCACGCAGACTCTTCTTAGAGATGATACGGTTAACATATCCGACCTCTTTCGGGATGATACCGTTCACGATGACACGACCTACAGAAGTCTCCACCATGTGTTTCACTGATTTGCCGTCAACAATATCGTCAACAACAACCTTCACCTGAGCATGCAAGTCACACTTACCCTCATTATGAGCAATGATAGCCTCCTCAGGACCGTAGAACGTCAATCCCTCACCTTTGGCTCCCGGACGGATCTTAGAGATATAATAGAGTCCAAGCACCATATCCTGTGAAGGAACAGTGATAGGAGCACCATTAGCAGGATTCAGAATATTATGACTCTGAAGCATCAGAATCTGTGCCTCCAGAATTGCCTCATTACTCAAAGGAAGGTGGACAGCCATCTGGTCACCGTCGAAGTCAGCATTAAATGCCGTACATGCAAGCGGATGCAACTGGATAGCCTTACCCTCAATCAGTTTGGGTTGAAATGCCTGGATACCCAGACGGTGCAGTGTTGGTGCACGGTTGAGGAGTACAGGATGACCCTTCATCACGTTCTCCAGAATATCCCAGATGACCGGTTCACGACGATCAACAATTTTCTTGGCTGACTTCACCGTCTTCACAATACCGCGCTCAATGAGTTTACGGATGATAAACGGCTTATAGAGTTCGGCAGCCATCAGTTTCGGCAGTCCACACTCACCCATTTTCAACTCAGGACCTACGACAATAACGGAACGGGCTGAGTAGTCAACACGCTTACCCAGCAAGTTCTGACGGAAACGTCCCTGCTTACCTTTCAGAGAGTCAGAGAGTGACTTCAATGGACGATTGCTCTCACTCTTAACAGCACTGGACTTACGGCTGTTATCGAAGAGAGAGTCAACTGCCTCCTGCAACATACGCTTCTCGTTACGGAGAATCACTTCAGGAGCCTTAATCTCCATGAGTCTCTTCAGACGATTGTTACGAATGATAACACGACGATAGAGGTCATTCAGGTCGGATGTAGCGAAACGTCCACCATCTAGTGGAACCAGTGGGCGCAACTCAGGAGGAGTCACAGGAAGTATCTTCATAATCATCCACTCTGGACGGTTGATACCCTTCTCTACACTGGAGCGGAAAGCCTCTACTACCTGCAAACGCTTCAGAGCCTCATTCTTACGCTGCACGGACGAATCGCTGTTAGCACGGTCGCGCAGCTCATAAGAAAGAGAATCAAGGTCAAGTCGTACGAGCAAATCGTAGATAGCCTCAGCACCCATCTTGGCAATGAACTTATTAGGATCACTATCATCAAGATAATCATTCTCTGGAGCAATCTTGTTATCAACAATATCGTTATACTCTTCCTCTGACAACAGGTCGTACATATTAGAGCCAATGGCATCGTTGCCCTCGGCGTCTTTCTTGCCTGCCATAGCACCCGGCTGGATGACTACGTAACGCTCATAATAGATAATGGCGTCGAGTTTCTTGGTAGGAAGACCGAGCAGATAACCTATTTTATTAGGCAGACTGCGGAAATACCAGATATGGGCTACGGGAACAACAAGTTCGATATGACCTGTACGCTCACGACGAACTTTCTTCTCTGTCACCTCCACACCGCAACGGTCACAGACAATACCCTTGTAACGGATGCGCTTGTATTTACCGCAGGCACACTCATAATCCTTAGTAGGACCAAAGATGCGCTCACAGAACAGACCGTCACGCTCAGGCTTGTAAGTACGGTAGTTGATGGTCTCAGGCTTGGTTACCTCGCCACAGGAACTCTCGAGAATTTCCTCTGGTGAAGCCAGACCAATAGTAATCTTGGTAAAATTACTCTTTATCTTTGTATCTTTCTTGAAAGCCATATTTCAATCTTTAATCTTTAATCTTTATCCTTTAAACTCTCGATTAGTCCATCTTGATACTGAGACCAAGACCCTTCAACTCATGTAACAGCACGTTGAGTGACTCAGGAATACCCGGGGTCGGCATAGGCTCACCCTTCACGATGGCCTCATAAGCCTTCGAACGACCCACAACATCATCAGACTTGATAGTCAGAATCTCCTGCAGGACGTGGCTGGCACCGAATGCCTCCAGAGCCCAGACCTCCATTTCTCCAAAACGCTGTCCACCGAACTGTGCCTTACCACCAAGTGGCTGCTGGGTAATCAGGCTGTACGGACCGATAGAACGGGCGTGCATCTTATCCTCAACCATATGACCGAGTTTCAAGAAGTAGGTGATACCCACCGTAGCAGGCTGGTCAAACTGCTCACCTGTCTCACCATCATACAAATGGGTAGAACAGAGGCGAGGCAGACCTGCCTTGTCCGTCCACTCTGCGAGGTCATCGAGTTTCGCACCGTCAAAGATAGGTGTAGAGAACTTCACACCAAGACGCTTACCTGCGGCACCGAGGATAGCCTCGAAAATCTGACCGAGGTTCATTCGTGAAGGTACGCCCAACGGGTTAAGTACCAAATCTACAGGACGTCCATCCTCGAGGAACGGCATATCTTCCTGACGTACCACCTTAGAAACAATACCTTTGTTACCGTGACGACCGGCAAGTTTATCACCAACACCGATCTTACGTTTCTTAGCGATATATACTTTTGCCATCTGCAGAATACCTGAAGGCAGCTCGTCACCAATGGTAATAGCAAACTTCTTGCGCTTCATCTCTGCATCCAGCAACTTGTATTTCTTCATATAGTTGATGATCAACTGAGCAATCAACTGATTCTTGTGCTCATCGTTGGTCCAGTTGCTAATCTGAACATCACCATACTCAAGATTCTTCAAAGCAGTTGTTGTGAACTTACTACCCTTGGTAATAATCTCTGCACCAGTGTAGTCTTTTACACCCTGTGAGGTCTTACCACGAGTGAGTTTCACCAACTTCTCAATCAAGATATCCTTCAAGTCGTCAATCTTCGCCTCATGCTCCTCATCAATCTTGGCAAGCAGAATCTTATCCTGCTGCTTGGTAGCGCGAGTCTTGGTGGCACGAGTAAAGAGTTTTTTATCAATGACGACACCTGTCAATGAAGGATTGGCCTTCAATGAAGAGTCTTTCACGTCACCTGCCTTATCACCGAAGATAGCACGGAGCAGTTTCTCCTCTGGAGAAGGATCACTTTCTCCCTTTGGTGAAATCTTACCAATCAGGATATCGCCTGGCTCTACACGAGCGCCGACACGGATGACACCATTCTCATCGAGGTCTTTAGTAGCTTCCTCGCTGACATTAGGAATATCAGCCGTGAACTCCTCGGCACCACGTTTGGTTTCACGAACATCGAGTGAATACTCATCAACATGTACAGAAGTCAAGATATCTTCACGGACAACACGCTCATTGAGCACAATAGCATCCTCATAGTTATAACCCTTCCAAGGCATATAAGCAACAAGAAGGTTGCGTCCTAATGCAAGTTCACCATTCTCTGTAGCATATCCTTCTGTCAGGATATCGCCTTTCTTCACACGCTGACCCTTGTCACAGATAGGGCGAAGGTCGATAGTCATGTTCTGGTTGGTACGACGGAACTTCGGAATACGATATTCCTTCAGTGCAGGCTCGAAACTTACAAACTCTTCATCGTCTGTACGATCATAGAGGATACGGATGGTGGTGGCATCTACATAGTCAATTACGCCATCGCCTTCTGCGGTAATCATCGTACGAGAATCCTCACAAACCTGTTTCTCAATACCTGTTCCTACAATAGGAGCCTCATTATGAAGCAGAGGTACAGCCTGACGCATCATGTTAGATCCCATCAGTGCACGGTGAGCGTCATCATGCTCCAAGAACGGAATGAGTGATGCAGCGATAGAGGCAATCTGCTGTGGAGAGACGTCAATCAAATCAACATCGGTAGGAGGCACAACAGGGAAGTCTGCATCCTGACGACACTTGACAACAGGACGGATAAACGAACCATCGTCACGCAACGGAGCATTACCCTGACCAATCACGTGGTCTTCCTCCTCCTCTGCAGTCAGATATACAACATCATCATTATTGAGATTGGCAATACCTTTCTCCACCTTACGATAAGGTGTCTCGATAAAGCCAAGTTCATTAATCTTTGCATAGACACATAGAGATGATATCAGACCGATATTTGGTCCTTCAGGACTCTCAATCGGGCAAAGACGTCCATAATGGGTATAGTGTACGTCACGTACCTCAAAACCAGCACGCTCACGAGACAAACCACCAGGACCCAGTGCAGAAAGACGACGTTTGTGCGTCACTTCGGCAAGTGGGTTGGTTTGATCCATGAACTGTGACAATGGATTGGTTCCGAAGAACGAGTTGATGACACTTGAGATCGTCTTGGCATTAATCAGGTCTGTCGGAGTGAACACCTCATTATCGCGGACATTCATGCGCTCACGAATGGTGCGACTCATACGGGCCAAACCGATAGAGAACTGATTACTCAACTGCTCACCGACAGTACGTACACGACGGTTGGACAGGTGGTCGATATCATCGACGGTAGCCTTAGAGTTTACCAACTGGATAAGATACTTGATAATCTCTATGATATCCTCTTTGGTCAGGACACGAACAGTCATTTCTGTATCCAGACCTAACTTCTTATTAATACGGTAACGACCCACATCACCCAGGTCATAACGCTTGTCTGAGAAGAACAAGTTCTGGATGACCTCACGGGCACTGGCATCATCAGCAGGATCTGCATTACGCAACTGACGATAGATATACAATACGGCTTCTTTTTCTGAGTTGCTGGGGTCTTTCTGCAACGTGTTGAAGATAATAGAGAAATCCTGAGCTACAGACTCATCCTTATGAATAAGAATTGTCTGAGCACCGCTTTCCAGAATCTCGTTCATATTCTCCTCGGTAATCTCTGTCTCACGCTCCATGATAACCTCATTACGCTCGATAGATACTACCTCACCAGTATCCTCATCCACGAAATCCTCATTCCAACTCTTCAGTACACGGGCAGCAAGTTTACGACCCAATGCCTTCTTCAAGGAGGCCTTGTTAACCTTCACCTCCTCAGCAAGTCCGAAGATTTCCAGAATATCCTTGTCATTCTCATAACCAATGGCACGCAGCAAAGTGGTTACGGGTAATTTCTTCTTACGATCAATATAGGCATACATGACATTGTTGATGTCAGTAGCAAACTCAATCCAAGAACCTTTGAACGGAATGATACGGGCACTGTAGAGCAGCGTTCCGTTGGCATGCACATTCTGACCGAAGAATACACCCGGTGAACGGTGCAACTGTGATACGACAACGCGCTCAGCACCATTGATAACGAACGTACCATTCGATGTCATATAAGGAATCGGACCCAGGAACACATCCTGAATCACAGTACCGAAATCCTCATGATCGGGGTCTGTGCAATAAAGTTTCAACTTAGCCTTCAAGGGTACACTATAGGTCAGACCACGCTCCAGACATTCGTCAATAGTATAGCGTGGCGGATCGATATAGTAATCCAAGAACTCAAGAACGAAATTATTACGTGTATCGGTGATAGGGAAGTTCTCTGCGAACACCTTATACAAGCCGTCATTCTTGCGTTCCTCAGGCGGAGTATCCAACTGCAGGAAGTCTTTGAATGACTTTAATTGCACATCGAGGAAATCCGGAAACGGCATCGGATTCTTGACGCTGCCAAAGTTTACTCTGTTATCAACTACTTTTGAAGCCATATATTATTATTTATAAAAAGACAAGAAAAGGTTAAGAACCTCCGACTGGGAAGTCCTTAACCATTTTTATGATGGTTGTGCTTGAATTACTTCAGCTCAACTACGGCACCAGCCTCTTCGATAGCCTTCTTCAGGTTCTCAGCCTCGTCCTTAGCCATACCCTCCTTGATGGTAGCGGGAGCACCGTCAACGAGATCCTTAGCCTCTTTCAGACCAAGACCGCAAGCCTCCTTAACGGCCTTAACGACCTGGAGCTTATTAGCACCTACCTCTTTCAGAACTACGTCGAAAGAAGACTTCTCCTCAGCAGCCTCAGCGGCACCTGCAGCAGCAGGACCAGCAGCAACTGCAACAGCTGCAGCAGCAGGCTCAATTCCATACTCGTCCTTCAGGACTGTAGCTAACTCTTGTACTTCTTTAACTGAAAGGTTTACCAACTCTTCAGCAATAGCTTTAATATCTGCCATTTTATTTAAAATTTTAATGTTTTTAATGTTAATTGTTACACTTTTCGCTTATTGGTTACGCTCAGCGATTGCGTCAAGTAATCCATGGATCTTACCACCGGCATTCAGACCAGATACGACAGTCTTGATAGGAGACTGCAGCAAAGCCACAACATCGGCGATGAGTTCGTTCTTGCTCTTGATGGATACCAGTTCCTCAAGTTTGTCAGCGCCTACGAAGAAACCTTCCTCAGCATATGCTGCCTTCAAAGCAGGAATACCTTCCTTCTTATACTCCTTGAGCAACTTGGCAGGAACATTTGCCTGTTGTGTGAACATCAGTGCAGTGTTTCCCTTCAAGCAGCCATAAAGTGGCTCGAAGTCAATCTCAGAAGCCTCGAAAGCCTTGTGAAGAAGTTTGTTCTTCACAACGACCAACTTAATCTCATTCTTGAAGCACTTACGACGAAGATCACTTGTCTTCTCAGCGTTCAGTCCGGCAATGTCTACCAGATAGAAATGAGGATACTCCTTCAGTTTCTCTCCGAGTTCTACAATAATAGTATCTTTTACTTCCTTTTTCATTTTACTAAACTTTTACGGAGTTATTCACATGATTTAGGATCTACCTTAATACCTGCACTCATCGTGCTGGAGATAAAGATACTCTTAATGTATGTACCCTTGGCAGCAGCAGGCTTCAGTTTAATGATTGTCTGAATGAACTCCTTAGCGTTCCCATAAATCTGATCAGCAGTGAAAGTTACCTTACCGATTGACGTGTGCACGATACCTGCCTTGTCAACCTTAAAGTCAATCTTACCCTGCTTTACCTCTTTAACTGCCTTAGCAACGTCCATAGTCACAGTACCGCTCTTGGGGTTAGGCATCAATCCACGAGGACCGAGCACACGGCCCAAAGGACCGAGCTTACCCATACAAGAAGGCATTGTAATAATAACATCAACATCAGTCCAACCGCCCTTGATCTTGTTGATATACTCGTCAAGACCAACATAGTCGGCACCAGCCTCTGTAGCGGCAGCCTCCTGGTCGGGAGTACAGAGAGCGAGCACGCGTGTTACCTTACCAGTACCGTTCGGCAGCGACACAACGCCACGAACCATCTGGTTGGCTTTACGCGGGTCAACGCCCAAGCGTACGTCAATATCAACTTGTCAGTTTACTCATTTTTTTAATTGAAGTTATTTGTTATTTACCAGGGAAGTCCCCTTTTACAGTGATACCCATACTTCTTGCTGTACCGGCAACCAGCTTCATAGCCGACTCCACGGTGAAGCAGTTCAAGTCGCTCATCTTATCCTCAGCGATTGCACGTACCTGATCCCAGGTAACAGAAGCAACCTTCTTACGGTTTGGCTGAGCAGAACCGCCCTTAATCTTAGCAGCCTCCATCAGCTGAATGGCTGCGGGAGGTGTCTTGATTACGAAGCTAAATGACTTGTCTGCATAGTAAGTGATAACGACTGGTAATACCTTACCTGCCTTATCCTGGGTTCTGGCGTTGAACTCTTTGCAGAATCCCATAATGTTAATACCCTTGGAACCCAAAGCAGGTCCCACTGGAGGAGAGGGATTCGCAGCGCCACCTTTAATCTGTAATTTGATTAATCCAGCAACTTCTTTAGCCATTTCTGTAAATATTAATTTTATTCTTTATATAAGTCTTGGGAGTGGAAGCCTCCTGCGACCGTATATACAGAACAGACGTACCGTAACTTACGCCCTATTCTTTCTCTACCTGTGTGAACGCAAGCTCTAAAGGAGTCTTTCGTCCGAATATCTTAACCATCACCTTCAGCTTGCGCTTCTCGGTATTCACCTCCTCGATGACACCACTGAATCCACTGAAAGGACCATCTGTAACTTTCACTGTCTCATCGACAGTATATGGAATATTGATTTCTGCACTCTCAATAGTAGCCTCTTCGGCAGTACCCAGAATACGGTTAATCTCCGACTGGCGGACCACCTGAGGATTGTCCATACCTCCTAAGAAACCTAACACATTAGGAATAAAACGAAGCATGTGTGCCACCTCACCCTGAAGGTTTGCCTGAACAAGCACATAACCTGGCAAGAAGAGCTTCTCCTTGATGACGCGCTTACCGTTGCGGAGCATGGCATACTTCTCTGTAGGCAGCAACACTTCGCCCACATTGATATCGAGAGTATCGTTGTGCTTCTTCGCAGCCTCGATAAACTCCTTGACTTTGCCTTCTTTTCCACTAACGGCACGCAGTACGTACCACTTCATTCCTGTCTCAGACATCTTCTACTTTCGAACGTTTAGTTAGGGTAAATTGAACTCATGACTGCCTTGAACACAACGTCCATCAGCCATACTACTACTGCAATAATCAAAGACGCTGTAAGCACCAGCACAGCACTTTGTGTCAGTTCCTTACGTGTCGGCCATGTTGTCTTGTGCACAAGTTCGTCATAACAGGCCTTGCAATAATTTACTATCTTCTTCAACATATCGTCTGTATTTTAGCACGGGAAGGAGGACTCGAACCCACGACCCTCGGTTTTGGAGACCGATGCTCTACCAACTGAGCTATTCCCGTAAGTAAGCCCCCACCCAAAAGCGGGGGCTTGGATTGATTCTTATTCTGAATACTCGAGTAATCGGATTACTCTGAGTATCGGATTAATCCTCGTAAACCTCTGTGATCTGACCAGAACCTACCGTACGACCACCCTCACGGATAGCGAAGCGGAGACCTGGGTTCAGGGCTACAGCGTAGATCAACTCAACAGTGATCTCTACGTTATCACCAGGCATAACAGGACGATACTTGTTTCCGAATGGAGTGTGACGTCCACCCTCTTCCTTCTTCAGTACATAGATAGAAGCCTTGAACTTCTTGAAAGGCTTGATCTGACCCGGATGGCAGAGTACCATACCGCGCTTGATCTCGTTCTTGTCGATACCACGGAGAAGCAGACCAACGTTATCACCAGCCTGACCCTCGTCAAGGATCTTACGGAACATCTCAACACCAGTAACAACAGACTTCTTGTCCTCACCGAGACCGAGCAACTCAACCTCATCACCTACGTGGATAACACCAGTCTCAATACGACCAGTAGCAACAGTACCACGACCTGTGATAGAGAACACGTCCTCAACAGGCATCAAGAAAGGTTTGTCGGTAGCACGAGGAGGCTCCTGGATCCATGTGTCACAAGTATCCATCAGCTCCATAACCTTCTGCTCCCACTTCTCAACACCGTTCAGGGCACCGAGTGCAGAACCACGAATGATAGGAGTATCATCCTCGAACTCATACTGAGCGAGAATCTCCTGAACCTCCATCTCAACGAGCTCCAGCATCTCCTCATCATCAACCATATCACACTTGTTCA
This sequence comes from uncultured Prevotellaceae bacterium, assembly GCA_902800585.1. GTDB lineage: Bacteria > Bacteroidota > Bacteroidia > Bacteroidales > Bacteroidaceae > Prevotella. Next base: position 77 of record CADCEW010000052.1, on the reverse strand, counting down.
GGAATACAACCAGACGGGGAACGTTTACCTGACGAGCGAGCAGAACGTGCTCACGAGTCTGAGGCATAGGACCGTCA